>NZ_JASHKY010000025.1:0-66161 GCF_030056935.1 Rhodococcus sp. IEGM 1302
TTCAACGATCCGAGGAGTCGACCCATCGGGGTACGAGCTCCCGCAACAATCACAGTGGTCGTGTCGGTCATGCCAGTTCAACTTTCAGTTCGGTGCCGGTTGCGGCGACTACGTCTTCGACGCTGACATCGGGGGCGAGTTCACGCAGGACGAGTGGACCTTCGTCGCTCACGTCGATGACGGCGAGGTTGGTGATGATCCGATTCACCACGCCCTGGCCGGTCAGGGGCAGGGTGCACGCGTCGACGATCTTGGGGTTGCCGTCGCGGTCGTTGTGCTCCATGACGACGATGACACGCCGGGCACCGTGGACGAGGTCCATTGCGCCGCCCATGCCCTTGACCATCTTGCCGGGGACCATCCAGTTTGCGAGGTCACCCGTCTTCGACACCTGCATACCGCCGAGGACTGCGGTGTCGATGTGGCCGCCGCGGATCATCCCGAACGAGAGGGCCGAATCAAAATATGCCGCACCGGGGTTGACGGTCACGGTCTCTTTGCCGGCGTTGATGAGGTCAGGATCGACGTTGTCCTCGGTGGGATACGGTCCGGTGCCGAGAATTCCGTTCTCCGAGTGCAGGACCACACGAACGTCCGAGCCCAGGTATCCGGGAATCAGTGTGGGAAGGCCGATTCCGAGATTGACGTACTCCCCGTCGATCATCTCTGCAGCCGCCCGCGCTGCCATCTGCTGGCGCGTCCAACCCGTCACTGTCACTGGTGCGGTCATCGTGAGGTTCCTTCCGAAGCGCTGACGGTTCGCTTTTCGATTCGCTTGTTCTGAGGGCCGGTGTGGACTACGCGCTGGACGAAGACCCCAGGTAGATGCACCGATGCCGGGTCGATTTCACCGGGCTCGACCAGACGTTCCACCTGCGCGATGGTGACCCGTCCCGCCATCGCGGCGAGCGGGTTGAAGTTCATCGCGGTCTTGTCGAACACGAGGTTGCCGTCGGTGTCTCCGAGAACAGCGTGCACGAGTGCGTAGTCGGCGTTGATCGCCTCTTCCATTACGTAACGCTTGGTTCCGAAGACGCGAGTCTCCTTCGGAGGCGATGCAATAGCGATCGAGCCGTCGGCGTCGTAGCGCCATGGCATTCCGCCGTCGGAGATGGGGCTACCCACTCCGGCCGGTGTGAAGAATGCGGGGATTCCGGTTCCGCCGGCGCGCAGACGCTCGGCGAGCGTTCCCTGCGGCGTCAGTTCCACTTCGAGTTCGCCGGCCAGGTACTGCCGGGCGAACTCCTTGTTCTCGCCGACGTACGACGCGGTCACTCGTCGGATACGGCCGGCGCTCAGCAAGATTCCGAGACCGTGATCGTCGACGCCGCAGTTGTTGGAGAACACCTCGAGGTGGGTTGCACTCGTAGCTGCGATCGCGTCGATCAACACGTCGGGGATGCCGCACAAGCCGAATCCGCCGACGGCCAGCGTTGCGCCGTCGACGATGTCGGCGACCGCCTCCGCTGCGGACTCGTACACCTTTGCTGTCATGTTCTCTCCCTGCCAAGCGTTCATTGAGTAGACACTCACTCACTTCGATATCCAGTGAACTATCTCCAGTTCACAGGTTCAAGGAATCTCGAACATCAACCGAGAACTGATCGACTACTGATCGTCTGAAGGAATTTCGTTCATTGAATGGACGCTAGGATGGCTGCATGCCAACTCACGGGCAATCGCCGGCCGTGGTCGCGCGGGTGGCTGCACTTCTGCGAGCCCTCGGCGCGTCCGAACCAACGGGCACTTCCACCACGGAATTGGGCAAGGTCACCGGCCTCGCTCGGCCCACTGCGCACCGACTGCTCACGTCCCTGGCTGCCGAAGGACTGGTCGACCGTGACGCACGAACCGGTCGGTGGTCTCTCGGCCCGGAGTTGTACCTCCTGGGGGCGGCGGCCGGAAATCGGTACGACATCACCGACCGGGCTCGCGACGTCGTCGACGAACTTGCCCGGGTCACGGGGGAGAGCGCCTTCCTGTCGGCACGCCGAGGTGACGAGACCGTCTGCATCCTGAGTCAGGAAGGCAGTTTTCCACTGCGATCTCACGTGCTGCACGAGGGGAAGCGATTCCCGTTGGGGGTCGCGTCGGCGGGGCTTGCCATCTTGAGCCATCTACCGACGCGGGACGTCGACGACTATTTCGCCCGAGTGAATCTGGAATCGGAATGGGGTGAGATCCACAGTGAGGCATCACTCCGTGAGCGAATCGAGTCGACGCGTGTCACCGGGTACGCGGTCAATCCAGCCCTCATCGTCGAGGGAAGCTGGGGGATGGGTGCCGCGGTGTTCGATCGCAACGGTCGCCCGGCCTGGGCGCTGAGCCTGACCGGAGTGGAAACACGCTTCCGGCCCGCGCGTCATGCCGAGTTGGGAACGCTACTCCTCGAGTATGCTCATACGTTGTCGAACCGACTGAAAACACATGCAGTGAACTAGCTTTCGATAAACACGCTTTAGGCAGGAGCGTTCTTTACCTTCGTGCGCACGTGTGCCTTCTCGCCTTGCGGGCCGAACAGGTGCAAGATCTCCACCACCTGTTCATCGGCAGGCCCGAACCAATGGGGCTCGGCAGTGTCGAACTCCGCGACTTCCCCGGGGTGCAGGACAACCTCGTTCGCCCCCAGGATGAGACGCAGATCCCCGGCGAGGACGTAGAGCCATTCGTAGCCGGCGTGGGTGACGAGCTTCGGTGGACGCGGCCCGATCACCTGCTTGAAGACCTGCACTCGGCCGGGATAGCGCGTCAACGGAACGACGGCACTGCCGTTCTTGCGTCGGCTCGGGGTGAGATGGACCCGAGGATCGCCCGTAGCGGGGGCGCCGACGAGTTGGTCCAGCGCGACCCGGTGCGCTCGGGCAAGCGGCAACAGCAGATCGAGGGTGGGACGACGCTTACCCGATTCGAGGCGTGAGAGTGCGCTGACGGAGATGCCGGTGGCTTCGGACAGGCCCTCGAGGGTCAATCCGCGATCGCGTCGGAGCGTGCGCAGTCTCGGTCCGATATCGGTGATCAACTGCTCGAATTCAGCATCCATGCCGTCCATCTTTGCAGTTTCCGCAAAATTTCTACCGGCTTCGGACGCTGGAGAGCAACGATCCTTTCGACAGTCGAGTACGGCAGAGCACTTCGAGAGATGGAGTCCGACCATGAAACCTTCGAGCGGGATCGAACCGCAAGTGATCGGACTCGATGCAGGGCGGCGATGGGGCATCCTGGCGATCTGCTGCACGAGCCTGTTCGTCGTCGGGTTGGACACCACCATCGTCAACGTGGCCCTGCCGACGATCGGTGAGGGATTTCGCGTCGGAACCCGTGGTCTGGAATGGGTCGTCAACGCATACACACTCGTCCTGGCGAGCTTGCTGATCTCGTCCGGAGCAGTGGCCGATCGTTTCGGCAGGAGACGAGTCTTTCAGATCGGGCTCGTCGTCTTCGGGGTGGCGTCGATTGCCTGCGCGCTCGCTCCGTCCGTCGAGATGTTGATCGCGGCGCGGATCGTCCAAGGCGTCGGCGGGTCGATGCTCAGTCCGGTTGCCTTGGCGATCGTCGTCAACGTGATGACCGACCCGAAGGAGCGGGCCAAGGCAATCGGGGTGTGGGCCGCGGTCTTCGGCCTGAGTATGGCGGCAGGGCCGATCGTCGGCGGCGTGCTCATCGAAAGTTTCGGCTGTCGATCGGTTTTCTGGATCAACGTGCCGGTGATCTTGGCCGTGCTCGTCTTGACTGCTGTGTTTGTTCCGGAGTCCCGAGCGCAGCAGTCGCGACGACTCGATCTTCCCGGTCAGTTGCTACTGGTGATTCTTGTCGGCGGGGCGGTTGCCCTTCTGATCGAGGGTCCGCGAATCGGATGGTTCTCTGCCGCGGCGACGGCAGGGTATGTCGTTGTTGCTGCAGCGTTGGCCGCATTCATCCGCGTCGAATCACGCAAGCGCGAGCCACTGATGGATCTCGCACTCTTCCGCCGCAGACCGTTCTCGTCGGCTGTGGTCGGCGCTGTCGTGGTGTTCGTGGCGTTGAACGCGACGCTACTGCTCGGCACGTTCTACTTGCAGCACTCCCGCGGTATGAGTCCGGCCCTGGCCGGCGCGATCACCCTCCCGATGGCTGTTGCGGCAACGGTCTGCGCGCCGTTGTCCGGAATACTCGTCGGACGCTTCGGCCCGCGGCGACCGCTGCTGATCGCCGGTAGTTTCACGACGCTCGGTGGACTGTGCCTGGTCTCGCTCGACAACAACACGGCGATTCCGATGCTCTTGGCCGCTTACCTGTTCCTCGGTATCGGATTCGGGTTCTCGAATGCCCCGATCACCAACACCGCCGTCAACGGGTTGCCGAGATCGCAGGCGGGGCTTGCTGGTGGAATAACCTCCAGTGCACGCCAATTCGGTGCTGCTCTCGGTGTTGCGCTGGCCGGTGGCATTATCGGCGGCAGTGCACCGGTAGACGTCGCACAGGCATCGAGGCTGGGATGGATCCTGGTTGCCGGATGTGGGATCGCGGTCCTGGTGATTGCACTCGCATCCCGGAATTCCGAGGAACTCCCCGGCTGATCACCTCGCGTGTTCGTGGGAGCTTCACCCTGCGCGGGTGATTCCAAGCGCGTGCCCAACCGATACAGATGATGGGGTATCAGATCGTCGTATCCGAGCGGGGAGTGCCATGTGCCAGACACCTAAGGACGCAACACCGGCCACAGTCACGGCGAATCGCGAGGCAGTCGCACGGTATGCCATGGACGACCGGCAGGATTTTGCCGACGCGGATCGAGGGTTGATCGCTCCGTTGCCGGGCAAGGTTGTCGCCGATGACGGGCATACGGTCTTCGATCCTGATGCGATGGCATACCTCGGTGACGATGTTGCCGCGCCGGAGACAGTCAATCCGAGCCTGTGGCGTCAAGGACAACTGATGCGCCGAGGTGGTCTGTATCAGGTGACGGATCGCCTTTACCAGGTACGGAACAACGACCTGGCAAATTTGACGGTTGTCGAAGGTGGCGAGGGACTGATCGTCATCGACTGTATGGCGGGGGTCGAATCGGCACGCCAGGGTATGAAGATGATTCGTGAGCACGTCAGCGACAAGCCAGTTTCGGCGATCATCTACACGCACACCCACATCGACCACTACGGCGGAGTCAAAGGGATCGTCGATCTGGACGACGTGACGTCCGGGCGAGTTCCGATCATCGCACCGGGCACGATCGCGTCGTTCGACAAGTTCGCGATCGGGGAAAACGTCGTCGCCGGAAATGCCATGGCGAGACGGTCCTTCTACGCCTTCGGTGGATTGCTCGATCTCGATGCCAAAGGGATGGTTACCTGCGGCATCGGCACGATCAGCACGAAAGGTCCACTTGTCTCGTATATTTCCCCCACTGACAGCATCACGGAGACCGGAACGAAGCGTGAGATAGCCGGTCTGGAATTCGAGTTCCTCTACGCGCCGGATACCGAGGCCCCGGAGGAAATGCACATCTGGATCCCCGAACTCGCCGCGCTGACCTGTGCGGAGAACGCCAATCATTCGCTCCACAACATCCAGACCTTAAGAGGTGCGCGCACTCGCGACGCTCGGAACTTCGCGCGGTATCTGGACGAGACTCTCGAACGGTGGGGAGACGACGCGGCTGTTCACTACGGACCGCACACGTGGCCGGTGTGGGGTAACGAGAACCTGGTGCCGTTCATCGAATCGCAAAGGGACACTTACAAGTACATTCACGACCAGGCACTCCGTCTCGCGAACAAGGGGTACACGCCGCTCGAAGCTGCCGAGGTGATCGAACTACCGGACGAACTCGGGCGCAAGTGGTACAACCGCGGATATCACGGCACTCTGCACCACGACGTTCGCGCCGTGTACACCAAGGAACTGGGAATGTGGGACGGCGATCCGGTGTCGCTTCATCCTCATCCGCCGGTCGAATCGGCGAAGAGGTTCGTCGATCTCCTTGGCGCGCAGAAGATCCTGGACGAGGGTAAGCGGGCATTCGACGCCGCGGACTACCGATGGGCGGCAGAGATCCTGCACAAGTTGGTGTTCGCGCAACCGGAGAACGCCGAAGCGAGGAACCTGCAAGCCGACGTCTACGAGCAGATGGGCTATCAAGCCGAAGGGCCGCAGTGGCGTGGGATCTATCTCTCGGCCGCGTTG
Organism: Rhodococcus sp. IEGM 1302; assembly: GCF_030056935.1. Lineage (NCBI taxonomy): Bacteria > Bacillati > Actinomycetota > Actinomycetes > Mycobacteriales > Nocardiaceae > Rhodococcus > Rhodococcus sp. IEGM 1302. The sequence goes on from NZ_JASHKY010000025.1 coordinate 6,163, forward strand.
GAACTACGCGAGGGCGCCCAGCCTGCCCCGTACGTCACGGCAAGTCAGGACAGTGTCCTCGCGATGCCCATCGACATCCTCTTCGACTTCGTTGCAATACATCTCATCGGCGACAAGGCCACCGACGCGGAACTGCGGATCGATTTCGTGTTCACCGATCGCGGCGACGAGGCATGGACTGCGTGGGTCAAGCGCGGTGTCCTCAATGCACGTAAGGGTGCGTCACCGAACACACAACTGACGGTCTCGGGCCCGAAGGCGGCGCTCGTGGGAGCGCTTCTGCAACCGGGCGCGGCCGCCGAACTGGCCAAGGCCGGGCAGATTTCGCTCGACGGAGACGAATCAGCGCTCGAGACGCTGGGAGGGTTGCTCGATACCTTCGATCCCAGTTTCAATATCGTCACGCCGTAACGAAGGGATAGCTTTCGATGTGTACACGCTTGGTCTACTTGGGGCCCAACGACACTGTGATCACTGCTCGATCGATGGATTGGAAGGTCGACCTCGGAACAAACCTCTGGGCATTCCCGCGCGGCATGACCAGAGAGGGCTGTGCAGGTCCGAACTCGATACAGTGGACGTCGAAATACGGAAGTGTTGTCGCGACGGCCTACGACATGTGCACGACCGACGGGGTCAACGAGGCTGGGCTGTCTGCCAATCTTTTGTGGTTGGTCGAGTCCGAGTACCCGACGTATGACGGTTCGACCCCGGGATTGTCGATCGCGGCGTGGGCGCAATACGTCCTGGATCGCTTTGCGACAGTTCAGGAAGCGGTCGAAGTACTCGCGTCGGAACCGTTCACGGTAGTGACCGCTGCCGTTCCCGGCGAAGACCGCCTCGCAACGCTGCACATGTCGCTCTCGGACGCCGGGGGAGACAGCGCGATCATCGAGTACGTCGGTGGACGCCCGACGATTCATCACAGCCGTGAGTACCAGGTGATGACCAATTCGCCGATCTTCGATCAGCAACTCGCCGTCAACGAGTACTGGAAGCAGATCAACGGGACCGTCATGCTGCCCGGAACAAACCGTGCCGCTGACAGATTCGCTCGGGCGTCGTTCTATGTCGATGCGATACCGCAGACGGACGATCCGCGGGCGGCGTTGGCATCCACCTTCAGTGTTATTCGGAATGTGTCGGTGCCCCTCGGTATTTCGACTCCCGATGAGCCCAACATTTCATCGACCCGTTGGCGCACCGTCGTCGATCACAAACGCACGCTCTATTTCTTCGAGTCGGCGATGACGCCCAATACCTTCTGGGTGGACGTGGCGTCGATGGATCTCGCGGAAGGGACACCCGTCCGAAGGCTCGGACTCGGACCGAACGAGAGCACCGTCTATTCCGGTGACTCCACTGACCAGTTCGAACGGGCGGAGGCATTCACGTTCGCGGGAGCATAAGGCTTCGGGGCGTAGTAAAAATCCAATCGTGAAACTTCTTGACATTTCTACTCCGTTCAGATGAAACTTTGTTGCATATTCGGGTTTCGTCAACGGAGGACGGCATGGGCATCACAGTGCAGACACGGAACGATGGTGCGCAGCTCAAACGGCGCAGGGCGCTCGTCGCCGGCTCCGTCGGAAATTTCATCGAGTGGTACGAGTTCGGTGTGTACGGGTTCTTCGCGACAATCATCGCGTCGAACTTCTTCAGCGCCGACGGTTCCGGCGACCTCGAAAGCCTGATCAAGACGTATGCGTCGTTTGCGTTGGCGTTTTTCTTCCGCCCAGTGGGGGCCGCGCTGTTCGGTCGACTCGGTGACCGCATCGGCCGACGTCCCACCCTGGTGATCGTTCTTCTGCTGATGTCGGCTGCGACGACCCTGATCGGTGTGCTCCCCACCTACGAGAGCGTCGGAATTCTGGCACCGCTTCTCTTGACGGTCCTTCGAATTCTGCAGGGATTGTCGGCCGGTGGTGAGTTCGGCGGTGCGGTGTCGGTGATGACCGAGTTCGCTCCGCCCGGACGACGTGGGCTGTACGGCTCGTGGCAGTCGTTCACCGTCGCACTCGGACTGCTCGCCGGTGCGGGTATCGCAGCACTCCTCGCCACTGTCCTCGACCCGTCACAGCTCGGTGACTGGGGCTGGCGTATCCCGTTCCTCCTTGCACTGCCGATGGGGCTGGTTGCCCTGTGGCTCAGGCTCCGGCTCGAAGAAACGCCGTCGTTCGAGCGTGCTCGATCAGTCCAGTCCGAACCGACAGCTGATGCGCCGGCGCCGGTAGTGCAGCCGACTGTCGGAGAGACGGCCAGGGCGATTCTGCTCGGAATCGGGCGGTTGATGGGGTGGTCTGCTGCCGGTTACACGTTCCTCGTCGTGATGCCGACTTATCTTCAGAGTTCGCTCAACGCGACTTTCCATCAGGCACTTGTTGCTTCCGTGCTCGCCAATGCGGGCTTCGCGGTGACCATTCCGATCGCGGGTGGACTCAGCGATCGCATCGGACGACGCGCGGTCATGCTCACCGGCACCGTGATAATTCTGGTCTTGGCTCTGCCGCTGCTCAACGTCCTGCAGAACGAGCAGACGTCTTTGACAGCCAAGGGATTTGCAGTGTTTGCCGCCGGCGCCGCAGTGGGACTTGTTGCCGGACCCGGACCCGCCATGCTCTCCGAGATGTTCCCCACCTCGGTTCGGTACACCGGATTGGGACTCGCATACTCCCTGTCCAACGCGGTCTTTTCGGGCTGCGCCGGTTTGATCATCACGTGGCTGATCAAGGAAACTTCCAATCTCGATATTCCGGCCTACTTCGTGATGGCAACGTGCGCCGTCAGCGCGATCGCCTTGAGTACCTTGCGAGGGAATGCCCACAAGCGGGCACTCGTCGACTGACCGCAGTTCTTCCGAATGCCGAAACGATGCGAGTAAGGGATATTTCATGAGAGTCATCGGTCTGATGTCCGGTACTTCGTACGACGCTATCGATGCTGCCGCAGCAGACATCCGGATCGACGGGGACACTCTTGTGCTCACCCCACTGGGCATGGTCAGCGAACCGTATTCCGGTGAGTTGCGGGCTGCGGTGGCGGCTGCGGTACCGCCGGCGTCCACCACTGTCGGTCAGATCTGCCAACTCGACACCGAGATCGGACAGGCATTTGCGGCCGTGGCTGCGCGGGCGAACGAGGAACTGTGCGGTGGCAGTGCGGAATTGATCTCCTCACATGGTCAGACGATGTTCCACTGGGTCGAAGGAGCGCAAGTAAAGGGCACTCTTCAGCTCGGGCAGCCGGCCTGGATAGCCGAGAAGACCGGATGCACGGTCGTGTCGGACCTGCGCTCTCGCGACGTGGCGACGGGTGGTCAGGGTGCACCACTGGTCAGTGCGTTCGACGTATTGTGGCTCAACGGAAGAACTTCGGGTTCCGTCGCGCTCAATCTCGGTGGCATCGCGAACGTCACTGCTCCGGGAGGCGCTCCGACATCGACGGCAGATGGTGCCGCAGTACCGATTGCCTTCGACACCGGCCCCGCAAATGCGTTGATCGACGCTGCGGTAAGCGAATTCACCGCGGGGGAGCAGTGGTTCGATCTCGGAGGTGCTCTGGGCGCAGCCGGCACACCGAACGTCGATCTGCTCGCACAACTACTGAGCGAACCGTATTACGCGCAGCCCGCTCCCAAGAGCACAGGCAAGGAATTGTTCCATCGGGACTACCTACTCGCCGCACTGCGGGGCTACGAATCCTTGTCTCTGGCCGACATCGTCGCGACACTGACTGCACTGACCGCCCGGACCGTCGCCGATTCCGTCAAAGCGCTGGCGGCTACCGAAGTGGTGGTGTCAGGCGGTGGCACCAAGAACCCGACGTTGATGGCGATGCTCCGTGACGAACTGGGCGACATCGCGCTTGTCTCTTCGGACGAGCTCGGCGTCACTTCCGACATCAAGGAAGCATTGGCTTTCGCGGTTCTCGGCTATCTCACCGCACACGGATTGCCTGGAAGCATTGCTTCGTGCACCGGTGCGCGTCACGCCAGTGTGCTCGGATCTCTGACGCCAGGAAGCCGTGGGCTGCCTAGAATCACATCGGTGCCGTCAGCTCCGAAAACGATGCGAATCGAGGCGTTATGACTTTGGACCGGAGTGCTCCGGCGTCCGTCGACCTGCTTGCTCGTATTCGTGCATCACTGAGTAGCCTCTCGCCTGCCGAGCTGCGGATCGCCGAAATCATCGAAGCCGACCCCAGTCTGGCCTCCACCCTGACGGTCAACGACCTCGCCGAACGAGCGTCGACAAGCACGGCGACAGTGGTCCGCACAGCCAAACGACTCGGTTTCGAGGGTTATCCACAGCTTCGTCTCGCGCTGGCGGCGATCAGCGGGTCCGGTACAGAGAACACGATTCCGCTCGGTGTGGACATCGTTGCTGCCGACTCGGCCGGTGAGGTGATGGCCAAGCTCGCCGAGTTCGAATCCGAACAACTCAAGGGCACGGCGCAATTGACAGATCCTGCTGCGCTCGAAGAAGTTGTGTCCCGGATTCGATCCGCCCGCCGCGTCGAGGTCTACGGCATCGGCGCCTCTGGCATCGTCGCGCAAGACCTCACGTTGAAGCTCTCTCGCATCGACGTCAACTGCCGGGTTCATCTCGACCGAGACGCGGCCATGGTCAGCGCCAGCTTGCTCGGACCGGACGACATCGCAGTGGGGATCTCACATTCGGGTGAGACTTCGGATGTCGTGGAACCACTTGCCCTTGCGCGTCGAACCGGGGCGTCGACGGCTGCGATCACCGGAGGGGTACGATCGACGCTCGCCGTGCAGTCACATCACGTTCTGCTCACTGCCGGTAGAGAATTCGGTTTCCGATCGGCTGCGATGGCAAGCCGCACCGGTCAGCTGTTGGTAGTCGACACAATTTTTGCGATGGTGGCGCACTCGCTGCCCAGCGCACTCTCTGCTCTGCAACGAAGCCATGATGCCATTGCTTCGAAGCGGCACTGACGAGGAGTCGTCGCTGTGAGTACTGACGAGGAGTCGTCGCTGTGAGTACTGACGAGGAGTCGTCGTAATGAATATCGATCGAGGAGGACTCGCCACAATGCAATTGGAAATGCTCTCCACCGAGAGACCCAACCCTCTGACCCGCGATCTCGATGTCATGTCGGTGTCTGGTCTGCTGACGGTGATGAATCAACAGGACGCAATCGTGGCCGGCGCGGTGGCAGCGGTACTACCCGCCATCGAAGCCGCAGTCGACTTGATCGTCGCGGCCCGAGCACAAGGTGGTCGACTGATCTACCTGGGAGCGGGGACAAGTGGGCGTCTGGGAGTTCTCGACGCAGTGGAATGCCCTCCGACGTTCGGGACCGATCCGGGCGAGGTGATCGGCATCATCGCCGGTGGCCCAGGAGCGTTTCTGAACGCCGTCGAGGGGGCAGAGGACGATCCGCGAGCGGCTGGGGTCGATCTCGACGCAATCTCGTTGAACGCCAACGACGTCGTGGTGGGTCTGGCTGCCAGCGGTCGTACCCCCTACGTCATCGGGGGACTCGATCACGCCCGCGAACTCGGCGCTGCAACAGTGGCAGTCTCGTGCAACCGGAACGCGGCAATGAGTTCTCACGCCGGCGTGGCCATCGAAGTGGAGACCGGCCCCGAAATCCTCACCGGATCGACGAGGCTCAAGGCCGGAACTGCGCAGAAGATGGTGTGCAACATGCTCTCCACGGCGAGTATGGTTCGCTCCGGGAAGGCATTCCACAATCTGATGGTCGATCTTCGGCCGACCAATGCCAAGCTTGTCGATCGTGCGAACCGGATCGTCGCGGCAGCCACCGGAGTCGATACCGAGATCGCTGCGGAGACCATCGACGATGCCGATGGTCATGTGAAGGCAGCGGTCGTCATGTTGTTGGCCGAATGCGACTTCGCCGAAGCAACCGAACTGTTGGACCGCGCTTCGGGTTCGGTACGTGAGGCCATCGTCGGAGCCTGCAAGAGCAGTGAGGAAGTCTGAATGGAAATCGTCATAGTTCCCAGTCCGGAGGACGGCGGGCGAATCGCTGCAGATATCGTGTGCGGCGCAATCGAAAACGGAGCGCGGACGCTCGGCCTCGCGACCGGATCGTCACCGCTGCACATGTATCGAGAGCTGATCAAGAGGCATCGAGAATCGGGAGTGTCGTTCGCGGCGATGAGCGCGTATCTTCTCGACGAGTATGTAGGTCTCACGTCCGATCAGCCGCAGTCCTACGCGCACACCATCCGCACGGAACTCGTGGATCACCTCGACATCGACAATGCGCGAGTGTTCAGCCCCGACGGCGGGGCCGCGGATCCCAGTGACGCTGCCCGGCGCTACGACGCTGCCATCGCCGAAAACGGTCCCATCGACGTGCAGATCCTCGGCATCGGCCTGAACGGACACATCGGTTTCAACGAGCCCTCCTCCTCGCTTGCATCGCGCACCCGAGTGAAGACCTTGACCGAGAGGACCCGCGCCGACAATGCACGGTTCTTCGCAGACCCAGCCGACGTACCGCATCATGTGATCACGCAAGGGCTCGGAACCATCAGTGATGCACGGCATCTCGTCCTGATCGCGGACGGCGCCCGCAAAGCGCCCGCCGTCCGGGCCGCGGTCGAAGGTCCGGTCTCGGCATTCTGCCCGGCGTCGGTGCTGCAGCTGCATCCACACGTGACCGTCATAGTCGACGAGGCAGCTGCCGGCGAACTCCAACTAGCGGACTTCTACCGCTACACAACCGAGCACAAGCCTGCAGAGCAAGGTTACTGAAAAGCGGGCTGCTGAAAGCGGACTTGATCTCCAGCGCAGTTGAGGTCCTAGCCTCGGGGGATGATCAACGCCAGAGGTCCAGCGGTATCCCCGCCTGCGGCGCCCCGATTCTTCTCACCACCGCTCAGTGTCGCGATCGTCGGAGCGGGGCCGGCGGGAATCCACGCCGCCGGCGCTCTCGCCGAACTTGCGCCCGGCACCAAGACAGACGTGTTCGAGCGTCTACCGACGCCGTACGGACTGGTGCGCTACGGTCTCGCACCAGGGCACCCCGAGTCCGAAAAGTTCGCCCATTCTCTGCACACCACGCTGGTCGCCAGTGAGTTCCGGCTGTTCTGCAACGTGGAGATCGGAAAGGACCTTTCCGTCGATGACCTACGTTCGTCCTACGATGCCGTGATCATTGCAACCGGTGCGCCGCGGGATGCACCTCTCGACATTCCCGGCGTCGAGCTTCCAGGTTCTTTCGGCGGCGCCGAGTTTGTCGGTTGGTACAACGATCACCCGGACAGCTCGCCGCAGTGGCCGCTGAACGCGGAATCGGTCGCAGTGATCGGAGGTGGCAACGTCGCACTCGACGTCACCCGTATGCTCCTCGCCGAGGCGCAATCGCTGCAGGCCACGGACGTCTCCGACCAAGTTCGGGAAGGGATCGCCGGCAGTCGAGTTCGCGAAGTACACATCTTTGTCCGGCGCGGACCAGCCGACGCTCGCTTCTCCCCGAACGAGTTGCGCGCTCTCGGTGAACTACCCGGCGTAGATGTTGTCGTCGATTCTGTCGATGTCGTACCGGACCGGCATGTCGAGCGGATGACCAAACAGTTGGCGCACACCCGACTGACAGTCGAGACACTCCGTGGTTTCGCGGACGCTGCTTCTGCCGATCGGACTTCCCGGCGCCGAGTTCACCTGCACTTCTACCGACAGCCGGCGCAGATTCTCGGCAGCGGGAAAGTCGAAGCACTCCGCGTCGAGCGGACAGTCCCGGACGGATACGGTCACGTCACCGCTTCGGGTATCTGTACCGACTATCCGGTTCAAGCTGTGTACCGGGCAATCGGATTTCTCGGGACGCCACTTGCCGGGGTGCCTTTCGATCACGGACGCGGCAATGTTGCGCACCAGGGCGGCGCAGCGGTCGACGAGAGCGGCTCGCCGATCGTAGGTTTGTTCGTGACGGGCTGGATGAAGCGAGGTGCCGCCGGGCTGATCGGTGCGGCTCGGCCTGATGCACGCCAAACCGTCGAAACCTTGCTGCGACAGTTGGATTCGGCATACGAGCGTCGAGCCGGCCACGGCCGGATCGCGGAGGTCCTCAGGGCCGGCAGAGTGGTGCCCGTCGATTGGGACGGATGGCTTCGCATCGATGCCGCCGAACGTGCCCTCGGTGTGAAGCATGGGCGTGATCGGATCAAAATCAAAGAGCGCGACGAACTCGTTCGCATCGGCACGGAGTCGGCAGTTCACGCCGAATAGATTCGCTGGGGTCTGGAGTACCACCGGGGTTACGCTGAAGTGAGTCACTCCGATTCATTGTGATCGAGGTGCGGAACAGAAGTGTCATGAATGAACGTGGTGCGCAGGCCAGTGACGCGACAATCGCGAGCGGGCCCCTGACCGAACGGGGCACCGTCACCGAGTTGCGCCCCTCAACGCTGCCGGTGATGCGTGACGGCCAGAACGGTGCAGACGGCCTCGGCCGCCTTGTGGCGGATTGGGAGGAGGGACGAACTCCGTCCGACCTGAGCGACTATCTGCCTGATCCAGCCAAGATTCGTCGGGCGGCGCTGATCGAACTGGTCGGAATCGACATGGAGTACCGCTGGCTGAAAAATGATTGCCCGAAACGGCTCACGGATTACTGTGCCGAGTATCCCGAATTACTCGAAGAACCATTACCGGCCGAGCTCCTGTACGAGGAGTTCCGGCTGCGGAAGCAGGGTGGGGAGGACGTCGCAGCAGCCGAGTACCTCAGCGAGTTTCCCTTGCAGGCAGAGAGTTTCGAGCAGATGTTCGACCGTGATTCGATGGCCGGTCGCGAAGACGTGATGATGTTGGGACTCTCGGGTTTCGACGAGTTCGAAATCGGGCAGCACCTGGACGATTTCGAGCTGGTGTTGGAACTCGGGCACGGCGCATTCGCCCGAGTGTTCCTCGCTCGGCAACTCTCGATGCAGCGGTGGGTTGCGTTGAAAATCTCGCGCAACGTCGGAGTCGAGCCGCAGACTCTCGCCCAGCTCGACCATCCCAACATCGTCCGGGTCTTCGATCAACGGTTGCTCGAGGAACGCGCACTGCGAGTCCTGTTCATGGAATACGTGCCGGGTGGGACCCTGCTCGACGTGGTCAAACTTGTCCGCGTGACACCGCAGGCGCAGCGGTCCGGACAACTACTTCTCGACGCCATCGACAAGACCCTGGCGAAGAAGGGAGAGATGAAGCCCAGCGAGACGAGCCTGAGGAGCGAGATCGCTGCGATGTCGTGGCCGGAGACCGTGGCCTGGATGGGGATGCGACTTGCCGATGCCCTCGAGTATGCGCGTGAGCACGGCGTATTACATCGGGACATCAAGCCGGCGAATGTCCTGCTCAGCGTCGAAGGCATCCCCAAGCTCGCCGACTTCAACGTCAGCTCGAGTGAGGAGGTCTCGACCGAGGACGCTGCATGTTTTGTCGGAGGCTCGCTTGCCTACATGTCTCCGGAGCAATTGGAGGCCTGTGCGGTGGGGGCGCCTGGCACACTCGACACCCGTAGCGACATCTATGCACTGGGCGTGATGTTGTGGGAACTCCTCACCGGGAGTAGGCCTTTCACGGACGACGGTACGGGGGAGAGCCCACCGTCGCCCAAGAAGGCGCTCGAGGCCCGCCGGCGCGGGGTGGATCCCGCAGCCGAGGCACGGCTACCGGACGACTGTCCGCCGGCGCTCCGCCGAGTTCTGGTCAAGTCTCTCTCGCCGGAGAGAGACGGAAGGTGGTCTGGCGGCCGAAAGTTGGCTCGTCAGTTCGCACTGTGTCTGGACCGGTCTGCTCGCAATCTGGTGGACCCACCGGAAGGGAGTCCACGTTCGACGTTGTGGAAGTGGGCGCTGCCGATAGTGCTTGCCGCGATCGGAATTCCGAATCTTCTTGCGGCGGGCTACAACTACTACTACAACAAGATGCTGATCATCTCGGGTCTCTCGCCGCAGGCTCAGCAGCATCTCGAGCAGGTTCATCTGGTCATCGGGGTGGCTGCGTTCTCTCTCGGTGCCGCAGCGATCCTGTATTGGTGTCGGCTTGCACTCACCGTGCCTCACGGACTGCGCAACGGTCAGACGTACAGCGCGGAGGTCTTGAACAAAGCGCGTACCGCGACGCTGAATGTCGGACATCGCGCGGTGGTGATCGCATTCGGGCTGTGGGTTCTGGCCGGTATCGCATATCCGGTCGCATTGCAGATTGCCGCCGGCGGAATTCCGCAGCGAGCCTACGTGCACCTGATGTCGTCGCTGGCGGTGTGCGGCGCCGTCGCCGTCGCGTATCCGTTCTTCATCCTGACGTACTACTCGGTTCGATGTCTGTATCCGATCTTGTTGTCACACGGCGAGTTACGAAGCGACGACGGACGCGATATTCGCTCACTGGGTCGGAGCAGCACGCGTTACCTCGCAGTCGCGGCGTCGGTTCCCCTGGTGGGAATCGCGGGGCTCAGTTTTGTCGGTTCGGGTGCCGGTGAGGAACTCAACGCAACAGTCCGTGCGCTGTGTTTGGGCGGTATCGCCGGATTCATCGTTGTGTATCAACTGTTTCGACGGATCGAAAGTGACCTCCGAGCACTGCTGCGCGTCGTGTCTCTCGAGGTGTCGGCGTCTCCGTAAGTGCCTGACAACCGTGTTCGAGTTCGGCCTATGTGGCAGTGCTCTTGCGTGGTCGGCTGCGACGAACTGCTTTGGCGGGAGGCGGAGATTTCTCTTCCGATTCTTCCTGGGGGTCGTCGCGCCAGTGGATCTCGATTTCTATCTCGACTTCGTTGCCGTCGACTTCGATCTCGAGTTCCCACCGAACCTGTTCCGGAACACTGATTTCGATCGAGTCCCCACCCGACCCCAGCTCCACTTCCGATCCACTGGCGAGGGCTTGGCCGAGGGCGATGAGTCGGTCGGCGACTTCCTGCCGTGAGAGTTCTGACTTCCTCTTGATCTCCAGTTTGGGCACGATCACTCCTGACCTCGGCGGATTCTCCCTTTCACGGTAGTTGGACGAAGGGGAGATTGTCGGAGTTTGTGGAACCACACAGCAGGGCGCGTCGACGCGCAACAAACCTGAAGGCGGTGTGGGGACGCCAGAAACAGCGAGGAATCCGGCTCACTTCCAGCACGGACGAATCGGTCGGGAGGGCCCTGTCAGCGATGATTTTCGCGAAAGTCTGGGTTCAGTCCAGAAGATTGCGCAATAGTGGAAAGGTGCCTTCGACGCCGGATTATGCAGCCCAACTGCGTAACGCTGAGCTTCGCGTGACTCGTCCCAGAGTCACAGTGCTCGAGGTTGTGCATGCACGCCCACACGCAGCCACCGAGACTGTCTTCGATGCTGTGCGAGCTGTTCTGCCGGGGGTGTCGCGGCAGGCGGTCTACGACGTGTTGCACGCTCTCACCGACGCCGGGCTGATCAGGCGGATCCAACCGTCCGGATCGGTGGCGCTGTACGAGTCACGCGTCGGCGACAACCATCATCACGTCGTCTGCCGGTCCTGTGGGGTCGTTGCAGATGTCGACTGCGCAGTCGGAGAGGCACCGTGTTTGACGCCGTCGGCGCACAACGGTTTCGTTCTCGACGAAGCCGAGGTCATTTACTGGGGCCTGTGTCCCGACTGCTCGACAACTCAGAGTTTGCGATCACAAACGTGATCGAAGTCCGTTCTACTCGCTCATGGAGGGATTACCGTGTCCGATAGTTGCCCGGTTGCTCACGACGGAAACACCGAGAGCACCAGCGAAAGTGAAAACCCCGCAATCCCGTCTCCGACGCCTACCGGGAATCGTCCGAGAACAAACAGCGACTGGTGGCCGAATCAGCCGGATCTCTCTGTCTTGCATTCACATTCGTCGAAGTCGAATCCTATGGGTGCCGACTTCGATTACGCCCAGGAATTCGCCAAGCTCGATGTCGAGGCGCTAAAGCGCGACGTCATCGCGTTGATGACGGCGTCGCAGGATTGGTGGCCGGCCGACTACGGGCACTACGGCGGACTCTTCGTGCGTATGAGCTGGCATGCTGCCGGCACCTATCGCATTGCAGACGGCCGCGGCGGTGGCGGCCAAGGTGCTCAGCGTTTCGCCCCGCTCAACAGTTGGCCGGACAACGCCAGCCTCGACAAGGCCCGGCGCCTGCTTTGGCCCGTGAAGCAGAAGTACGGAAAGCAGGTTTCCTGGGCCGACCTGCTGGTGTTCGCGGGCAACTGCGCCCTGGAGTCGATGGGGTTCAAGACCTTCGGCTTCGGATTCGGCCGAGAAGACATCTGGGAGCCCGAGGAGATCTACTGGGGTCCCGAGGACACCTGGCTCGGCGACGAGCGTTACAGCGGAGACCGTGAGCTGTCCGGACCGCTCGGAGCCGTGCAGATGGGCCTGATCTACGTCAATCCCGAAGGACCCAACGGGCAACCGGATCCGGTAGCGGCCGCCCGCGACATCCGAGAAACGTTCGCCCGCATGGCGATGAACGACGTGGAGACAGCTGCGCTGATCGCCGGCGGTCACACCTTCGGCAAGACGCACGGAGCCGGACCGGCCGACCTCGTCGGACCGGAACCGGAAGGTGCTCCCATCGAGCAGCAGGGACTGGGCTGGAAGAGTGCCTTCGGCACGGGTGTGGGTAAGGACGCGATCACCAGTGGTCTCGAAGTCGTGTGGACTCCCACTCCGACGAAGTGGGACAACACCTTCTTGGAGATTCTGTACGGCTACGACTGGGAGCTGACCAAGAGTCCGGCGGGTGCGTGGCAGTGGATTCCGAAGGACGGCGCGGGGGCGGGCACCATCCCGGATCCGTTCGATTCGTCGGCCGGACGCACCCCGACGATGCTGACGACCGACCTGTCCCTACGCCTGGATCCGACATACGAGAAGATCACCCGGCGCTGGCTCGATCATCCGGAAGAATTCGCCGAAGAGTTCGCCAAGGCTTGGTACAAGCTCCTTCACCGTGACATGGGACCGGTCACGCGCTACCTGGGACCTTGGGTTCCCGAGCCGCAGCTGTGGCAGGACCCGGTTCCCTCGGCCGATGATCAACTGATCGGGGACGCAGACATCGCGATCCTCAAGAGTCGACTTCTCGACTCCGGGCTGTCCATTTCGCAGTTGGTATCGACGGCGTGGGCGTCTGCCGCGAGCTTCCGCAGCACGGACATGCGCGGCGGCGCCAACGGTGCGCGAATCCGACTGGAGCCGCAGAAGAATTGGGAAGTCAACGAGCCCACAGCTCTCTCCGCGGTGCTTCAGACTCTCGAGCGGGTTCAGCAGGACTTCAACCAGGCTGGTGGAGCAAAGGTTTCTCTCGCCGACCTGATCGTTCTGGGTGGTACAGCGGCCGTCGAACAGGCTGCGAAGAACGCCGGACAGGACATCACGGTCTCGTTCACTCCGGGACGTACGGACGCAACGCAGGAGCAGACAGACGTCGACTCGTTCGAGGTACTCGAACCCCGGGCCGACGGATTCCGGAACTACCTCAAGGGAGGCGAGAAGATTCCGGCAGAGATTCTGTTGGTCGACCGCGCGTACATGCTGTCGCTGACCCCGCCCGAGGTGACAGTGCTGGTCGGCGGACTTCGCGCGCTGAACGCGAACTTCGGCAATACCCGTCACGGCGTGTTCACCGATCGTCCCGAGACGTTGACCAACGATTTCTTCGTCAACCTTCTCGACATGGGTACCGAGTGGAAGCCGTCGAAGACGGACGAAAACGTCTACGACGGTGTTGATCGCGTGACGGGCGATCCGAAGTACACGGCAACTGCGGTCGATCTCGTTTTCGGATCGAATTCGCAACTGCGTGCACTCGCCGAGGTGTACGCCAGCGCAGACGCCAAGCAGAAGTTCGCCGAGGACTTCGCCGCAGCCTGGACCAAGGTGATGGACCTCGACCGGTTCGACGTGAACTGATCCAGCAGATCGTCGACGACGCCCCGCGAGCTTGTTCTCGCGGGGCGCCGTCATTTCACGCGCACGATAGCGTGGTCGTGTGGCCGATCAATTTGCGCTGGTACCAGCGGTGTACGTGATGTTCTGTCGAAGCAACCCGGTACAACGGCGCGAGGTGCTGCTGCAATTGCGCGAGGGCACGGGATTCATGGACGGATACTGGGCTCACGCTGCTGCGGGCCACGTCGAACTGGGGGAGTCGGCGATCGACGCTGCCGTTCGGGAGGCTGCGGAAGAACTTGGTGTCGAGTTGCTTTCCTCGGAACTGAAGCCGCTGACCGTGTTGCATCGCCGCCACGCGGACGGGAGCGAACCGGTGGATCATCGAGTGGACTTCTTCTACGAATGCCGCACGTGGTCGGGTGAACCACGCCGGATGGAGCCGTTGAAATCTGCAGATCTGCGGTGGTGGCCGGTTGACGAACTCCCGGAGAAGTTGGTCGACCACGAGCGTTTCGTAATCGAAGCCCATCACTCCGGTCAGCTCGCACCCATCCACAGTTACGGCTTCTGACCGGGTGACGATCTGATTCAGGCTTCGCTGGCAACGATGACCGGGCAGTGTGCTTTTCGAATCATCGCACTGCTCGTGGTGCCGAGAGCGGTGTCGTCGAACGAGCCTCGCCCACGCCGACCCACGACGAGAAGCCGTGCCTCGGTGGAGAGTTGTTCAAGAATGGCAACCGAGGGGCCGTCGAACTCGATCTGACGGATTGCGACGCCAGGGTAGAGCGTGGCCCAACCCGACAGTTGCCACGTCAGCGGCGTCGAGTGCTGGGGCGAGTGCCCGGATGCGAAGTCTCGACGCAGCTCGGCCTCTGGCGGCGCTGCGTGCACGACGACCAGTTCGGTGTTCGCTGCCTCTGCTTCCTTGAATGCGATGGCCAGAGCGCTTTCGCTGTAGGCGCTTCCGTCCAAACCGACGACAACCGGCAAGGCTGCCGCAGCGCTGCTTTCACGCGGTGTTCCGACTCTTGCGAACGAACATGTCGGTCCAGGTGCGGCGGGATCGTCCTGTGTTGCGACGATCAAGGCGGCCTCGGACGTCAACGCGGTGAGGATTGCGGTGTTTTCCCCGGAGATCAGATCGGTCCGGATCCGAAGATCTGGCGACACCGACTCGGCGATCTGAATGGCCTCCATGAACAGGCCGGTCGGCGATGCCGAGGTGTTCAGATCGGCGCTCGGAGCTACGAAAACGATTCGCATCCAGAGACCGTGGCGATGTGCGAACTCAGCCGCCCACGTGATCACGTCGGGGCGCACCGGGGATCCGTCGATGCACACGACCACCGCTCCGTCCGCGGACCACTCCGAGGTGATGAGATCAGTCGATAGTTCGGGCTTCATCGTGAACTCCTCGAGCTGTGTCTGTTGAACGCGAACTAGCTTGCAGGACAGTGCCGAACAGCAATCCTGCGACGACTATCGAGCACGCGGCAGTCGTCAGGGGCAACCACACGAGCGTCGTGACAGCGAACATGAGCACGAGCAACGGGGCGAGGAGATGGCCGGGTTTCGCTCGGCGTTCGTGGTGCTGCTTTTCTGCCCAGGCTCGGTGCTTCGTGCCGTCATTCATGTTGTTTCACCTCAGTTCTCACGTCGGAAACCGACTTGTGACCAAGCAGTCCGACATGCGCCTCGTCGCGCATTCTTTCGACCATGTGGGGGTAGTGCAGTTCGAATGCCGGCCGCTCACTGCGGATTCGGGGGAGTTCGGTGAAGTTGTGTCGCGGTGGTGGGCAGGACGTCGCCCATTCGAGCGAGTTTCCGAAGCCCCAAGGATCGTCGACGGTCACAATTCGGCCGTACCGGTAGCTCTTGAAAACGTTCCAGATGAACGGAATCGTCGAGGCTCCGAGCACAAACGCGCCGATGGTCGAGATCGTGTTGAGAAGAGTGAAATTGTCCGATGGCAGGTAGTCCGCGTACCGCCGAGGCATGCCCTGGGCGCCGAGCCAATGCTGGACGAGAAATGTTGCGTGAAAGCCGATCAGGGTCAACCAGAAATGGATCTTGGCGAGCTTCTCGTCCAACATCCGGCCGGTCATTTTCGGGAACCAGAAGTAGATTCCGGCGTATGTCGCGAACGCGATTGTCCCGAAGAGGACGTAATGGAAATGCGCGACAACAAAGTACGAGTCGGTGACATGAAAGTCCAAGGGCGGGCTGGCAAGGATGACGCCGGAGAGTCCGCCGAACAGGAATGTGACCAGGAAGCCGACGGAGAACAGCATGGGCGATTCGAAAGTCAACTGCCCCTTCCACATGGTGCCGATCCAGTTGAAGAACTTGACTCCGGTGGGAACTGCGATCAGGAAGGTCATGAACGAGAAGTAGGGGAGGAGAACGGCGCCGGTTGCGTACATGTGGTGCGCCCACACAGCGATCGACAGTGCAGCAATTCCCAATGTTGCGTAGACCAATCCGGTGTATCCGAAGATCGGCTTGCGGCTGAAGACGGGGAAGATCTCCGAGACTATGCCGAAGAACGGCAGCGCCAGAATGTAGACCTCGGGATGGCCGAAGAACCAGAACAGGTGCTGCCACAACATGACTCCACCGGTGGCGGGGTCGAACAGGTGCGCTCCCAGGTGCCGGTCCACCCACAGTCCGATCAAGGCAGCAGCGAGCAGCGGAAAAACGAGGAGGATCAGCATGCTGGCGACCAGCGCATTCCACGTGAAGATCGGCATGCGGAACATCGTCATACCCGGGGCGCGCAGGCAGACGATCGTCGAAACGATGTTGACTGCGCCGAGGATGGTGCCGACGCCACCGAGAGCGAGACCGATGATCCACAGGTCGGCGCCCATGCCGGGGGAGTGGAGTTCGCTGGTGAGCGGTACGTAGGCGGTCCAGCCGAAATCTGCCGCACCACCAGGTGTTACGAATCCGGCGGACGCGATCAGGCCGCCGAAGAGATAGAGCCAGTAGCTGAAGGCGTTGAGTCGCGGGAAACACACGTCCGGCGACCCGATCTGCAGTGGCATGAGGTAGTTGGCGAATCCGAAGAATACCGGGGTCGCGTACAGCAGGAGCATGATCGTGCCGTGCATGGTGAACAACTGGTTGTACTGCTCGTTGGACAGGAATTGCATTCCCGGAACGGTCAATTCCATGCGCATGAGTAGTGCCATCAGTCCGCCGATCAAGAAGAAGGCAAACGAAGTCACGATGTACATCAGACCGATCATCTTGTGATCGGTGGTCCTGAGGATCTCGACCAGTTTCGAACCCTTCGGAGCGGTTCGGGGAATTGCATCGGCGGGGGAATCGACCTCACCGACCGGCCGGGGCGCTAGATCAACCACGACGGCCGCCTACGCACATCGACGTGACGAAAGACCGAGAATGCCTGGGACTGTGGAACATAACGCAATGATCGTGGCGACCGGGAACTTGGACGAGGGGAAAAGGTCCCTAGGATCGGAACAGAGGCATGGCGTAGATCACGTGGTCCGGTACGGTCGAGAGAGTTGTCTTCACGAGCGGAAAGAAAGCGAGATGGTCATGGCATGTCGTATCAGTGAACTGGTGCTCGGTTGCCGGGAACCCGAGGTGCTGGGCCGGTTCTGGTGCGAGGTCCTGGACTTCGTCGTGCTCGATCGAATGGACGACGGTTCGTTGGAGATCGGCCCACGCGAAGGGTTCGGCGGTCCGCAGCCGACGATCATCCTCAGTCGCAGAGACGAACCGGAGAAGGGTAAGCCCCGCCTGCATATCGACGTCAACGCCACCGATCGCGATCAGGAGGCCGAACTGGAACGCCTGTTGAGTCTTGGTGCGCGGCCGGCCGACATCGGCCAGACAGGGCACGAACAATGGCATGTCCTGGCCGATCCGGAAGGTAACGAGTTCTGCCTGCTCAAGGCCCAACTGGATCCGCTCTGACGCTCAACGATGCTGGATCGGCAACGGACTTCGCCTGGGGCTCAGCGGAACACGCCACACCAGTTCGGTGACACCGTTCTCGCTGGTGATGTTGCTCGAGCCTCCGCACTGACGAGCGCGGGTCGCCAGGTTGTCGAGACCGTGGATTCTGGTTGCCTGGTCGATTCCCACACCGTCGTCGACGATGCTGATGACAAGCTCCTCGGTGGCCCGGATGGTGACGTCGATGGCATCGGCATGTGCATGCCGCAGAGCGTTGCTCAAGCCCTCGCGCACAACGGCTTCGGCGTGCGGGGCAAGTCGAGACGGGACGGAACTGTCGATGGTTCCCTCGAAAGTGACGCTGGGAGTGATCGACGAGTGGCCGGACAGACCGTTGACGGCATCGAGTAGTCGCCGCCGCAGGCTTGTGGGAGTAGACATCTCGCTCGTATGGAGGTCGAAGACTGCGGTGCGGATTTCACGGACTGTTCGATCGAGTTGATCGACAGAGGTGTCCAATACGGTTCGAACGGTGTCCTCGTCGCCTGGACGTTGCAGCACCCCCTGCAAACTCAACCCGGTGGCGAACAGCTGTTGGATGACGTGGTCATGGAGATCCCGCGCGATTCGGTCGCGATCTTCGAGGACGTCGACCAGTCTTTCTTTCCGTTGCTGTTCTGCGAATTCGACAGTGACAGAAGCGATGTCTGCCATCGCCGTCAGTTGCTCGATCTCGTCCACTCCCCACGGGCGGTTGCTGCGGCGTGACGCGAAGAGAACACCGCCGCCGAACGAGGTCCCGGAGAGGGGGAGTGCGACCACTGATTCGTCGCCGGAAACATTCAGTGCCGGAACGGAACTGCCATGTGGTGCAGAGATCGGCCGCCGGCTCCGCGCAGCGTCGTCGATCACGGTCCCGGACAGATCGACGGCTGATCCGGTCGCGGGGACAGGCTGGGAATCAGCAGCATCGGCGACGTGGACTACCGGCTCTCTGCCGAGGTCGTAGCGAACGACGCACACAAGATTTCCATCCGTGAGGTGCCGCGTCGTCCGAACCAGTTCCGATAGCGTCTCGTCGCGGGATCCGCCGCTGAGCAGACGTGCATTGACGGCGGCGACGGCCTTGAGCCAGGCTTCTCGCGTCCGGGATTCCTCGAACAGACGCGCATTGTCGATGGCGATGCTCGCAGCATTTGCCAGAATCTGGAGTACAGCCTCGTCGCGGTCGTCGAATGCAGTCCGTTCCGAGCTGTCCGCGAGGTAGATGCTGCCGAACACCTCGCCCCTGACGAAGATCGGAACACCGAGAAACGTGTCCATCGGCGGATGATTGGTCGGAAACCCTGCCGAGGACGGATGCGAGGAGATTCGGTCGGTTCGAACCGGGCACGGTTCTCGAACGACCAGGCCCAGCAGGCCGTGACCTTCGGGAAGATGCCCGATCTTGGCAACCTGCCCCTGAGTCATACCGGAGTGGATGAATCGGGACAAGCGTCCGTCGGGGGATTTCACGCCGAGCGCGCCGTAGTCCGCTTCGAGGAGATGTCGCGCGACGTCGACTATCTGTTGCAGGGTTTCGTCGAGCTGGAGTGTGGACCCGACGGTCAACACGGCACTGAGCAGTTTGGGAATTGCAGTCGGGTTGAGAGCAGTCAGCTCCGCGCTTCCGGCGATGTCGCCGAAAAGGCTGAGCATGAGCGCGTCGCGGCTACCTGGCATGGTGCGTGCCCGTGGTGGCGGAGAAGGGCGAGCCGGACGGCGTCAGCAGGTGAGTGGTCGCCTGGCCGGAAGGATCCGGGTGCGAAGTGCCCGCACGAAGCTTTGTCGCCAGAACTGCGGCCTGCGTTCGACGTTCGAGACCCAGTTTCTCGAGGATGCGTGAGACGTAGTTCTTGACTGTTTTCTCCGAGAGTTCTGCGTGCGAGCTGATCTCTCGATTGCTCAGTCCCTTGCCGATCAACTCGAAGATCAAGAGCTCCTGATCGGTCAACAGGGCTGCCGCAGTACCCGACTCCTGTTCGGACCGGATGCGCCGGACCAAACCGATCACCGCCTGGGTGTTCAACAGCGACTTGCCGGTAGCAACCGTGCGGATCGCCGACACCAGGTCGTGGCCGCGGATGTTCTTGAGGACGAATCCTCGTGCGCCGGCGATCAGGGCGTCGAGCAGTGCGTCGTCGTCGGAGTACGACGTGAGCATCAAAGTGGCGGCGCTCGGGTAGGTCGACGCCAGTTCTCGGCACAGTTCCACACCGTTACCGTCGGGAAGTCTGACGTCCATGACAACCACGTCGGGTCGGCATTCGGGTATTCCGGCCGAGGCTTCGCGAACACACGACGCCTCGCCAACAACGTTGAATCCCGATACCTGATTCAACAGGTCTGCCAATCCACGACGGACGATCTCGTGGTCGTCGACCAGATAGATGCCGATCGTCACGGTGGTCACCTCTTCCAGCTCACGCCTGCCGTCGATGTTACCGGACGGTAATGTCCCGACAGGATCGGGTTGTCCGACCGATGGTCGACAAAAAACCCGCGTCGAAGGGTGCGAGACCGAGTCTCGATTGCACAGAGTCAAAGGTCCCGACCGTCACGAGATCTGAATCACCCAGATCTCGTGAGGCGGTGGGTGTGAGCTGAATGTGATTGCACCGGTGGCTGTTCGATCCGCTCAGTCGACGGGAGCGAGTTCGACGGAGACGTAGACACCCTTGCCTTTTCGGTGTGCGAGTGCCTCGCCGGGGCGATCGATACCGTCCAGTTGGAGAACGATCGGACCTTGTTCCGGGTAGAAATTGCGCCACCAACTCTTCTTGTCCGGCATGGCAACGCCGATCGTCACATGGTCGCCTTTTCGTTTGTAGGACACGGGCGCGCTGAAGGTGCGACCGGACTTGCGTCCGACGTAGGTGATGACGGTCATGGAACGGCCCAATAGTTTGCCTACGATCGGAGCGCCGATCAGTGGTTGGACCACTACGTTCACGGCGGCGGATACACGTTGGAAAGTGTTCACGAGAAGCCCTTTCACGACGAATGCTGCACGAATTCGAATCCTGCACGGAAATGGTGCGTGCAGTAGTTCTATCCTGCTCGACCGGGATTGTCGCGTGGGCAGAAATTGGTACAAACCGGTGTGCCGAAGCGAGTAGCGTGGGGTACGTCGAGGGTCATTCGAATATGCGCGGTCAAGCCATGTCGTCCTCGACGCCAACCCGGTCTGTGGTCGAACGGCCGAGAACTGGAGCGCCGGTATGGCGTCGAACCCGTCCGATGTGTCGAATGCACGAGGGCAATCCGAGTCGACTGACGAGGATCAGAAAACACCGTCGATCTGCCCGGCGTGTCAGCACAGTATGAAATCCCACGATCCGCTCGGGGTTCGCTTCTGCGCAGTGACTGCCGACCGCGGTCTCGATCGAAAGTGCATCTGCGCTGCAGATCGCGAGGAGATGCAGCACTATTCGCGCTACTGAGGTGCATCCTGCATCCCAATCGGAGACGCACCGACCTGTAGTCGCCGACAGTGCTGGATGCCCCGAACCCGCCCTCGTCTATCGACGATCAGCACGTGGTGGTGATGTGTGCGTAGTGCACTTTTACCTGTACGACGTGCAGGGCTGCAATGTGTATGTGCGCTGCCCGCCGCGCTCAGAGGTGACCGGATAGACCGCCGGTCGCGGTGTGTGCTCGCTTCGCCGAACGACTACCTGCTCCAACGCTGCCGTGCTTACTCGATCAGATCCACCTCCCAATTCGTTCGTTGAATCTGTGTATCGACCTCGCGAATCTCGCGGGCGAGGTCGTCCGCGATTGCCCGAAGTTCGGTGACGGGGACTGCCGCGACATAGACCAATTCTGATCGGAGTTGACGACCGTAACCTCGCTCTTCGCGCCCCGACGCGGCGTCCGCAGCGGCATTGACTGCAGAGTGTCTCAGACGCAGCACATCTCGATGGGCGAGTGCATCTGTGACAGTGCCGTTTCCGAGGATCGCCTGCGCATTGGTTCGATTGATCGCGCGCATCAACCATTCGAGTTCGCTCAGAGTTGACGTCAGCTCTTCGAGAAGGACGGCGGCGTCTTCGGCGGGAACTTCTCCCTCCTGGTGGCGTGCATTGTCGACGATCCGCTCGCGCAAGTGCGCAACCTTGCGAGTGGTGTCACTGCGTAGCGCCAGTGCCTCTGCCAGTTTCATGGATGAAGCTCCTGCTCTGACCTGAATCGGGAACTCCAAGCTAGCACTCGGTTGACAACCTGGGTCGGATTCCATTGTCTTGCTGCGTTCTTCCCAGTTCAGCATTCGAATCACCTTGGAGACAGCTGGTGCTGCGTGTCCTTCGATGAAGCGATGCAGCCGGTGGAGCACGCTGCGCACGGTCTCGGGTCGACGGGGCGGGCGAGGCATACGATGGTCCGCCGTCGATCTCGCGGTTCAGACTGAAATAGTCGCCCCGCGACGAGTTAGAGTGCGCCTTTCCTATTTGTTCGTCTTCGGGAGGCCAGGGGGATTGACCAGCGACTTGTCGACTGCCTCGTTGGTGATCTTCCATCGCTCGAGAACTTGCTCGTATGTGCCGTTTTCGATGAGATGATCTATCGCCTCGCTGATCGGTTGTACCAAGCCGTTGTCTTTCTTGACCAGTACACCGATCTGGCCCAACGCGGCCTCACCGGCTCCGGAGAACTGACCGATCACTTCGTTCTCGCCAGTCTGTGCAGCGTGAAACTGCGATGACGGGTTGGGGCCGAAGTAAGCGTCGATTCGACCGGAAGACAGCGGCAGGTAGTAGTCAGTGGTCTTCTGGTACACGGTGATTTCAGCGGGAGCACGCCCAGCTGCGAGGTTGTCCTCATTCCACTTCACCAGCAAAGCCTCCTGATTGGTGGCAGCGCCGACTCCGATCTTCAGTCCGGCGATGTCTTCCGGCTTCTCGAGTGAGAGATTCCTGTCCTTTCTGACCTCGAACGCGAGAGTGTCGAGGCGGTACGTCGCGAAGTCGTATTTCTCTTTGCGCTCTTCGGTGACCGTCACGTTGGAGATGAACGCATCTGCGTCTCCCGAATCGATCCGCACCGAATTCTGCGCCCAATCCGCGACCTGAAGGTCGATTTTCAGCCCGAGCACCTCTGCAATCAAATACGCGAAGTCGGTCTCGGAACCGATGACAGTCTTGTCGTCGTCGGCATAGAAGCGCAACGGTGGAGCGGTTCCAGCGTTGCCGGTGATTCGGATCGTGCCCCGGTCGCGGAACTCCTGAGGGACCTTCGCTGCGATCGAATCAACCTTGTCGGTGCTGATGCGGTTCTGCTCGGCCGACAAGTTGATACTGGATGTTGTTGCACCGGAGTGTTGCCCGGTCGATTCTTCATCTGGGCTTCCGCAAGCGGTACCCAGGAGAGTAACTGTGGCCAGGGTAGAGATCAGAAGCGTTGCGGTGCGAGGACGGGTGAACATCGGGTTCCTTCCGGGAAGAGGGTTTGTCGAAGCAGGTTGTCGAGATCACGAAGTGTGGGCTAGCTCTTCCACGCATCCACGAAGTCCACCGAGTAGAGATCGGCTTGGATGCGCAGGTCGTGAACCGCGGAAGTCGTCGCGTAGATCAGCGAAGAGGCGTGCAACGGGATCGCCAGTGCCTGATCGGCAATCAGTTCCTGAATCTCCTTCAACACTCCGTTTCTCGCATCGACGTCTACGGTCTGAGATTGTTTGACCAGCAATGCATTCAGCTCCGGAGTCGAGGCGATGCCTTTGGTCGAGCCGAGAGTGGGACTGAACACCAGCAGTACGTCACCGTCGGCGCGCAAGCTCTGGAAGTAGATCGATTCCCATGTGCCGTCGGTTCTCGCGGCGTTGTCCTCGGCAGTCGAGCGAGGTTGCAAGTTCACTGCAACTCCGATGTCGCGCAGCTGAGATTGGATCAGTTCGAACTGCGATTGGGGGAGGTGGTTGCGGTAGGCCAATTCGACGGTCAGTTTCTCACCGTCCTTGGTTCGGAATCCGTCACCGCCGACTGTCCATCCACTGGCGTCCAGCAGTGACTTCGCACCCGACGGGTCATAGGTGTACTCGGACGACAGATCGGTGTAGCCGGGCGCTTTCACCGACAAGATGCTTCGCGCTTTCTCGTCACTCGGTGTGTAGGTGGTGTCGATGATCTGCTGGGTATCGATGCCCTTCACCAAAGCACGCCGCACGTTCAGGTCCGCAAGTACCGGCGCGAACGTGGGGTTGAGCAAGAGCGAGTCGTTGATGCCGGCAGCAAGGGACGGGATGACAGTGAGTCCGGCGCCTTCTGCCCGGTCGACGTCTGTGCTCGGAATGTCGATCGCGGCGTCCAGTTGTCCTGACGTCAAACCGCCGATTCGCACCGAGGATTCGGGGACCACCAAAAAGGTGATCGAATCCAGATAGGCCTCTCCCTTGTTCTTGTTGAGTGAGGATCCCCAGTGGTACCCGTCCCGACGAGCGAGGACGACCTTCGCGTTGGTCTCCAGTTCTTTCTGTACGAACGGGCCGGAAGCGATAACGCCCTGGGCGCAGCGTTCTTCGGGCGTCTTCTTCAACGATTCCGGTGCGATGATGGCGAGCGTGTCGGAGCGGGCGGCTTGAAGGAAGCCCGCTGACGGTTCCGAGAAATTGAGTGCGACAGTGGAAGCGTCGAGTACCTCCGCTCCAGTGAAGTTTGCGAGATGTGACTTCGCAGTGGTCGCGAAGCCACTGTCTCCCAGTCTCTTCTGGCTTTCGAAGTTGTCCGCGACAACCTGCGCATCCAGACGCTCGCCGTTGCTGAAGGTCACGCCGTCCCGCAGCGCGAAGACGAATCGTCGACCGTCGTTCCGGACCTCCCAGGACGTCGCCAACCAAGGCACTATCTCCCCGGTCTCGAGGTTCTGGTCGACGAGTTTGTCGTAGAGTGGATGGAATGCCGTAGCAGTTTGACCGTTCAGGGTCTTGTCGATGCACGGTGGAAACGTATTGATCGCAAAGGTCAGATCGCCCCCTGACACGGGCTCGGAGTCGGCGCTCGCAGCTGGCGTTGCAGTGCTGCAGCCGGCTGCAACTGCAAGCGTCGACGCCAGGATGGCGACTCGGATCGGTATGGATGAAAGCCGCGACGTCGTCATGGGCTGAGTTCCGTTCATCGTGGGGAAGTGCGAGTGGTGTCGAAGATGTGGGACCGCAGGGTCGTTCCGGTGTATTCGCGCCGGAACACGCCCCGATCTTGCAGAAGTGGCACGACGGAACTCGCGAAGTCGTCGAGCCCCCTGGGGAAGTGGGTAGCGGTCAGGATGAAACCGTCAGCTGCTCCCGATTCGAAGAGGTGCGTCAACTCGTCCGCCACTTCTTGCGGCGAGCCGACAATCTCGGGAGTGAGATCATTGCGCGCGAACAACTCTGCGGTTTCGGCGATGGTGAGATTTCGGGATTCGATCAGGCGTGCCAATCGACGCGAGGGGCCACTACCGCGGTTGAGAACTTCGGCGATCGGAGTGGACGGATCGAACTGCGACAAGTCTAGTCCTGCGGAGTGGGAGACCCACTCGATTGCCGCATCCGGATGGATCAAGGATCGCAGGTACTCCTGCCGTTCCTTCGCGATGCTCGTCGTCTCGCCGACTATCGGTTGCACAGCGGCGACGAGGCGCACCGAATCAGGGTCGCGTCCGGCCTCTTCCGCGTAGCCGCGAATTGCCTTGCGCTTCGCTCGAAGATCTTCCTCCAACGGGTCGATCGCAAAGACCAGATCTGCCCACCGCCCACCGAATTCGCGCCCTCTCACAGATTCACCTGCCTGGATGAAGACCGGGCGGCCCTGAGGTGATTGTGGCAAGGTGAGTGGACCCTGCACCGACAAGTATTTGCCCTTGTAGTCGGCCGCGTGAATCTTGCTTGTGTCTGCGTAGATTCCGCTGTCGCGATCGGCAGATACGGCGTCGCCGTCCCACGACGACCAGAGTGCGGTGGTTGCTTCGAGAACTTCGTCGCCGCGCTCGTACAGTTCTTCTCTCGGAAGCCGATCGACTTCGGGAAAGTTGTCGTTAGCCGGACCGGGTGCCGTCATCACGATGTTCCAGGCCGCGCGCCCACCGCTGAGTATGTCGAGGCTGCCCAGAGTTCTCGCCAGGTTGTACGGGCTGTTGAAGCTTGCCGAAAGGGTTACGCCGAGACCGATACGATTTGTTGCGCCGGCCACCACTGCAGCCAACTGCGTCGGATCATGTTGAAAGCCGGTCAGCAGACCGTATTTGGTGTGGCCGTCGACGTAGTGCACACGCTCAGGTATCAGTATCAGGTCGAATTTTGCTCGTTCCGCTGCTTGCGCGTATCGCTCGTAGAGCGCTCTGTCCTCGAAGGCATTCTCCGAGTACGAATGCCGCCACATTCCGGCACTGTGCATACTCGGAAAGACCATGTAGGCGCCGAGGATCATCTGTCGTGTCATCGCTGGTCCGGATTCCTTGGTGTGTGATGGATGTCAGTGGAGACGGGTCGTTCGGGGTCGGCGCTCCACCCCGACCACGACGCGACGTAGACCGCGGAGCTGATGCCGACCGCTGCAAGCGCCAGTGCGTTGTGCGACGCGGCAACTCCGCCGCCGCAATAGGACACGACGGTGGCACCACGCTCTATTCCGAACTGGTGGAAGTATTCTCGTAACTCGCGGTCGGGAAGTAGGAATCCGTTGTCGTCGAGTAGGTCAGTTGCCGGCGCTGAGATAGATCCGGGGATGTGGCCGGCGCGGAAACTGCTCGATCCTCGGGCGTCGAGCAATCTGCCGGCCGATGCCGCGCGCAGGGCGTCTTCTGCGTCGGCGAGTGTCGTGCTAGTGGTGGAAGGTGGTACGGGAATCGAATCGTTTGTCGATGTGCGTTTCCGGGCTGTAACCCATCCGGACGATCCGCCGTCCAAGTACCGCACTGAACGTCCTGCCCAGCGAAGCGTGAACCACGCGCGGGCCGCAAGCAGGGGGCTGTCCGAACTGTAGACCACGATGTGAGCATCGGCGGATACTTTCAGATCGTTCAGTGTTCTTCCGAATGCGGCGAGGTCTGGCAGCGGTCGATTCCCGTCAGTCCCGCCTCCACTGCTTTGAAAGTTGTTGATCGACAATGTGATGGACTGCGGCGCAGTAATGATTCCGGCTCCGCCCTCGCTGTTGTCTCGCACCACGTTGACGACGACGAGCGTCCGATCGGAACGAATGAGTTCGCGGAGTTCGGTTGCGGAAACAATGACTGCGCGACGCTCGATTCCCCCTGCTTCTGACATGAAAGATATTGTGTAACAATTGCTTCAGTCAAGAAAGAGATAAGATCGTGGCAATCTTTACTCATGGCGCCACGGCTGCCAGCACTTGTCCGGCATCGATGACATCTCCCACCGTTACTGTCACCGCCGAGACGATTCCGGGTGAGGAAGCACGAAGGGCAGTCTCCATCTTCATTGCTTCTACGACCGCGACGACATCACCTTCCGACACCCGCGTTCCAGTCTGCAGCACTGCCAGCACGGTTCCCGGCATCTTCGATGTGATCTCTCCGTCGCTGAGATCGGAATCCTTTGCTGTATAGACTTTCTCGTCCACCTTCACGGTCCAGCCACCAACGCACACCCATGTACCGGTGCCGACTCCGAGGCGCCCAGCGGTGGTTGTCAAACCATCGGCGACCAGACTGAGTGTCACCTCGTCGGTTCCACCCCTGACGACCACCGAAATGTTCCGGCCGTCGGCGGCGACAATCCAGTGGTTGCTTCGTTGTGAGATGACGGTTGTCGGCACGACGCGGGCGTCGGCAATGAGTTCGCGTCCGATCGGGTCGGATCCCAACTTGCGCAATGTCTCTCGATGTAGTCCGTGGGGGCCGGTCCACGACGACCCGGTGACCGGCGATTGTTCCTCGACGGAAGTCCACACCATCGCAACAGCAGCGGCGGTGGCCTGGAGCTCTGCAGAATCCGGGATCAACCGAGTGAGGTGCTCGTCGACGAAGGAAGTGTGAATGTCATCCGCGCGCACAGCCGGTGTCGCCAAGAGAAGTCGGAGGAAACCGATATTCGAGGTTCCACCGAAGTAACTCGAGTCGGTCAAAGCTCGGTCCAATGATTCCAGTGCGGTTGACCGCGTCGGACCGCTTGCTATGACCTTTGCGATCATCGGATCGTAGAACGGCGGAATGCTGCCGGCACCCTCGAAAGCACTGTCGATGCGAACCCCCGACGGCCAGGCTATGTCCACGGAATGTGAAGGTGCGGGCCGAAACCCGTTCGACGGATCCTCGGCGTAGATTCTGGCTTGCACCGCGAAACCCCGCAGCGCGATATGGCGCTGCTGTAACGGCAAACGGGCGCCGAGGGCGATGTCGAGTTGCAGTTCGACGAGATCGACGCCGGTCACTTCCTCGGTGACCGTGTGTTCGACTTGTAGGCGCGTGTTGACTTCGAGAAAGTAGTAGCGGTTTTCGGCGTCAACCAGAAATTCGACGGTTGCCGCATTCACGTAGCCGACGCCTCCGAGTAGTCGCAGAGCGTCGTGCTGCATGGCTCCCAGGACCGATTCGGGGACAGAACTTGCCGGTGCCTGCTCGATGATCTTCTGGTTCCGACGCTGTAGGGAGCATTCACGGGTGAAGAAGTGAACTCCTGTACCGAAGGAATCGAAGAGGACCTGAACTTCGATGTGACGCGGACGCTCCACCAGCGTTTCGATCATCAGGTCGCCGCGGCCGAAGTTCCTTTCGTTCAAACCGATTGCAGAGGTGATGACCTCTCGTGCGTCATCACCCGGATGTAGTCGAACCATCCCCTTGCCGCCGCCCCCGAACACCGGTTTCAGCAGCACCGGCACGTCGAGAGATCGAACGTGACCGAGGACGGTATCGGGATCGGCGCTTGCCTCGCCCCACGCGGTGAGAGTCGGGATGCCGGCGTCAGCGGCGGCCTTCTTCGCTCTTGCCTTGTCTCCGAGTAGAGCGATGGATTCAGCGGCCGGACCGACGAATGTCAGACCTGCAGCGACGACGGCTTCAGCGAAATCGGAGTCTTCGGAGAGGAATCCGTAACCCGGGTGCACGGCATCGCAATCCGCGGCCAGCGCGGCCGCAATGATTTGATCCGAATTGGTGTAGGACTCCGAGGGGATGTCTCCGTCCAGAAGCACGGTGTGATCGGCGAGGCGATGCCACTGTGCGTGTGAATCGACGGGGGAGGAGATCGTCACTACCGACATGCCGAGACGACGGGCCGTGCGCGCGATGCGCGTGACGATTTCACCCCGATTGGCGATGAGAAGTCGAGTCATGTTCTCACATCCTGAAGACGCCGAAGCGCGTTGTTCCGTGATTGCGGGGAAGCATGGACAGCGCGAGTGAAACCCAGGATCGCGTGTCGACCGGGTCGACGATCGCGTCAACCCATAGCCTGGATGCGACGTACACCGACTCGCCCTGCCGGTCGTAACCTTCGCGTATCGGCCGTTTGATTTCCTCGATTTCCTCTTCCGTGAGCGGAGTTCCGCGTGTGCGCGCAGATTCGATCTTCATCAATGCCATCACCGACGCTGCTTGCTCGGAACCGACCACGGTGGTCTTCGCGTTCGGCCACACGGCCATGAAGTCAGGACCTATCGAGCGTCCGCACATCGCGAGATTTCCCGCCCCGTAGCTTCCGCCGATGACGATGCTGAGCTTGGGAACCCTGGCGCAGGCAACGGCATTGACCAGTTTCGCGCCGTGTTTGGCGATACCTTCCGCCTCGTACTGCTTCCCGACCATGAATCCGTTGACGTTGTGCAGGAACAACAATGGGATGTCTCGTTGTGAGCACAGTTCGACGAAGTTCGCGGCCTTGAGGGAGTCCTCCGAAAAGAGCACACCGTCGTTCATGATGACCCCGACGGTGTACCCCTCGATGTGGCCGGTCCCGCAGACGATGGTTCGGCCGTAATTCGCTCGGTACTCGACTAATTCGCTGGCATCGAGCAGGTGGGCCAGAACGTCGCGCGCGACGATCGGGGTTTTCGAGGAAGCCGGGATCACCGTGTCGAGCTGCTCGGGGGAGTGAAGAGGTGGTCGCGGAGATCGTGACGGCGCCCGTACCTCCCGTCGATCACCGCGGGCGACGATGTCGGCGATCATGCTCAGAGCCTCGATGTCGTCGTTGGCGATGTGATCGACGACGCCGCTGATCACCCCGTGCACGTCGGCGCCGCCGAGCTCTTGCGGTTCGACGTCGACACCGGTTGCAGCCTTGACCAACTGAGGGCCGCCCAGATAGACGGTGCCGGTACCGCGGACGATGACGGTCTCGTCGCACATCGCTGGGATGTATGCACCTCCAGCCGTGCAGGAACCCATGACTGCTGCGATCTGAACGATGCCGTCTGCCGACATTTCGGCGATGTTCTTGAACATCTCGCCGAAATGGTGCTCGTCGGGGAAGATCTCGTCCTGCATCGGAAGGAAAACACCTCCGGAATCGACGAGATAGACACACGGCAGCCTCAGCCGACGAGCGACGGATTGCAATCGCAGTTGCTTCTTGACGGTCAGCGGGTAGTAGGTGCCGCCCTTGACGGTGGCGTCGTTCGCGAAGATGGCGCAGAGTGAGCCGCGGATGAGCCCTACGCCCGTGACCAGACCAGCCGACGGGAGTTGCTCGTCGTACACCTCGAATCCGGCCAGTTGTCCGATCTCGAAGAACGGGGACTGCACGTCGAGAAGAGCATCGATGCGTTCGCGAGCGGGCAATTTGCCGCGAGCCCGGTGCTTGGCAACCGACCGCTCGGGTGCCCCGTGAACGGACAAGTGTTGCGCGTCCGCAACTCGCTCGCGAATTTCCTTGTATGCCAGTAAGTTTTGCTCGCGGGTACCGGGGTCGAGTTGTGCGGTGCGTTCAATGACGGGCATGGGACGTACCTACTGTCGGTTCGGAGGAAGCTGTGCGGAGGGAGAATACGAGCGCAGTCGCTGCTGCAGTGATCAGTGTGACGATTGCTGACCACACGCGTTCATCGGATGCGAGAGGTCCGACTACAGAGGCGAAGCCGGCAATTCCCTGCTGTACGAGTCCGCAGTACGCGACGGCGATGGCTCCGCCTTCAGCAAAATGCGTCACTGCTGATGCTGCCGAGTTCGGGAAGAGAAGCGATTGCCCAAATGTCAATGCGATGTATCCGAGCAGGAAGACCGCGAGCAACGGCGTGGAACCGAGTGGGGGATACCAGCAGAGCATGAGGACGAGGCCGGCAAGCAGCATGCACAGCGCACCTCGACGCATCAACTTCTCTGAACCGACGGTTGTGGCCCTTCGATTGACGTAAAGCGCGCCGCTGAAGTAGGCGGTTCCGTAGAGGATTCCGAAGGCTCCGAATGCCCACGGTTGCAAGTCGAATCGATCGCTGAACAGGAAGGGGCTCGATTGCTGCACAAGGACTATCGCGCCGAAACCCAGGCCCCCCGCAATGGCTGGTTTGTAGAACCGGGGTGTCAGGACTATGGCATTCCACCGAACAACGCGTTCGTTGTTGTCGCGGACTGTGGTGTTCTCGGTCCTCAGTGCCACCGCAGCGAGTGCTGCTCCGAGTACTCCGAGCACGCCGAAGCCGGTTCGCCACGAGGTGAACGACGCAAGAGCGCCGCCGATCAGTTGGCCACCGCCCAGTGCCACCACAAATGCCATCGACAACAGCGACAAGCGGCTAGCCAACTCCGAACCGGTGAACTTGTCCTTCACCATCATTCGCACGATGATGGCCGCACCTCCTGCTCCGATGCCTTGAACGATCCGGCCGATCAGTAGTACGGCGGCGCTCTGGACCAAAGCCAATGCAATGCAGGCGATCACGAACAATACCAAGCTGGACAACAGTGCCGTCCTGCGTCCGAGTCGATCTGCCAACCGCCCCCACACGACCACCGGAAGTGCGGCACTGATCACGAAGAGTGTCACCGACCACTTCACCACGGAATCTTCGATGCCCAGATCCGTCGCGATCTTCGGCAGTGAAGGGAGGTAGATGGTCGTGGCCATTTGTGCTGTCAACACGACGGCACAAGCCAGCGGTGTCACTGCGACAGTGCGGTCGTCGCTCATTCCGTGACACTTCGTAGGACGTCGGCGAAGCGCTCGATCGTTGCATGTGGAAGGTCCGCCCGAAGCATCAGTCTCAGCCCGGCTTTGCCCCGGCCGATGACAGGGAAGAAGACCGCCGATGTGTAGAAACCGCTAGCCAGCAGTTTCTGTGCTGCGGTGATGGTTTGTTCTTCCTCGTGGAGCGTGACGAAGCGGATCGGGAGTCCATCGCCCGATGCCGGCGTGTCGACGAGCGAATCGAACAGTTCGACAACCGTGCGGAGTTGCCGCTGCCGCTTGTCGACCTCTCCGCTGCGGTGGAGCTCCACGGACGCCGCAATAGCACCCAGCCCGGCTACGTTCACACGCTGCGACCACGTCAACGGGCCGCCGTAGCGAAGTGCGAGATCACGATTTCGACTGCCCCCGTTCCGGCCGAGTGCGATCGCACCGCCGGAAGCACCGAATCCCTTGTTCAGTGATGTCAGCAAGAATGTTCGATCATTGAGGCTGCCGATGAGATCCAGGACCGCGCCACGCCCGTTGTGTCCGATGACCGAGGTGCTGTGCGCCTCGTCGAGAACGAGAATCAGTCCGTATTTGGCCTGTAATGCAAACAGTTCGTTCAGGGGCGCCTTCCCGCCTGTGCTGTAGACGGTGTCCGCCACGTATGCCACCTGAGAATTTGTTCGGCAAAGACTTTCGAGTTCATCGACGTCGTCGTGCCGAATGGTCACGATCGTCGTTTCGTCGGCGACGCTCGCCTTCATGGCATTGAGGCAGAAGTGTGCGTTCTTGTCGAACACCATGAGGGGAGGTTCACCGCCGGTGAGCAACCCGGACGCGACGAGGGGGAGCAAGCTCCACGCAGCGTTTGCGGCGGATCCGAGGGTGAGCACATGTGCGTCAAGCAGTTCGCTCAACGCGGCCTCTGTGTCGTCGAGAAGGCTGGAGTGGACTCTCATCCGCGAGATGGAACTGTTCAACGTTCGTTCGCGCTCGAGAGCGGCGATCGCACCCGAACGAATTCGGTCGTCGGTGTCGAGCCCCAGATACGAGTACGTGGAGAAGTTCTCGAATTCGTATCCTTGGATCGTCCGGTGTTCGAAACCTGCGACGCGATCGGCAGTGAGATCGGCCAGACCCTCACTGACTGCGCGATCCCAGAATGGGTCGCTCAAATCAGCAGCACGCCTGAGGTTGGAGTACAGATTCCTATCTTTCAAGCTCTCGGCAACCGTCATTTCGCGGCTGTTCCCTTCACTGGATTCGATAGCGGAATTACTGCGTTGATGCACTGAGGGGCATCGCCGTCAGTTGACATTGCTCATTGAGAACGAAAGACAATTCGATGTCAAGCATTACGGAATCGAGACGCCGAGAAAAAGGAAGAAACCCTATGGTTTCAAACTAGTTGAATCTGTAACTTAAGGCGTTGTTGCAGTTCGGGGACGGTGATGATTTATCACGATTTCCCGTGATAAATCGGATAATGCCGTGAGTCACAGACTTGTGTGCACTTCCGCGTGATGTTCGAAGAATATTATGATCCGCATGCGTCAAAGGGTTGGCACGGAAGCGATAAGGCTTCTGTCTCATATTTTTCGAGGATCTCGTGGAGGTTCGGCAATCAGGCGATCCTGTATCTGGAATCGATTTTCTTCTTAATGAATTTCGAAACGTGTTAGGTCCGCCTATCGAATTCTTTACTCGGAGTATGGATGATCCGGCAATGAATCATCCTTGTTGCGACCACTTGCTGCGCAGAAGCATCAGTGCGGTAAGGGTGAGGCCCCATCCGATTGTGGACAGTGCGACGCCCACGCCTGCCTGTCCGGTGATATCGGCACTGGCGTCGATGCTGAATGCTGTGGTGAATCCTGCAGCAGTGCCGGCAGCGGCCGTCATACCGCCGGCCTTCATCCATCGCGAGCAATGGGCGGAACCGAAACACGCCAGAATCACTGTCAGTCCACAGGCGACGACCTGCCAGGTGGGGAACTGTGTCGGGGCAGGCAGGCCGGGGCCGCGGAATCCGCCTTTGTAGTCGGCTGACCAGCTGAGCCAGCCCACGCAAGACAGAAAGCCCAGTGCAAAGGCCAACAGGCCGGTGCTCCACAGTCCGAGTGAGCCCGATCCCGTGTGCCCGCCGCCGAGGGCGGTCGTGGAGTGCTCCAGGCCAGTTCGTTCCGAACGCCAGATTGTCCAGATGATGCTCGCGCCGATAGTTGCGGGCACGCCGACGAAGATGAATGCAATCCAGAGAAACTGCGGCCAGGAGAACTCGAGATCGACAGTCATGGTCGGAGTATGCGCGTACTTCGAATCATGTGCGCCCATCTGTCAATCTGGCGAGTTGCGGGTCAACCTTCCTCGACCTTCTCCACATGTGTACTTGTAGGGTCCAGGTCGATATTCCGTGTGTTGATCAGTCGAAGCCTGGGAACCGGATCGCCCGTGGTGTCGTCGATCAAGATCGAGTGTGGCTCACCGTCATCGAAGGCGTGGCGCTCTCCCCACTGTCGCAGGCTAATGATCACGATGAACAGATCCATACCGCGTTCGGTCAGGATGTACTCGTTGCGGGTACCTTGCGCGTTCGGTTGGACTTCGAAGATTCCCTGCTCGACAAGGACTTTGAGCCTGTCCGTGAGAATGTTCTTTGCGATGCCCAGGTTTCGTTGAAACTGACTGAATCTCGATGACCCGTCGAAGGCGTCACGCACGATCAGCAGCGACCATCTGTCGCCGATGATGTCGGCCGCTCGGGCCGTCGGGCAGTGCGGGTCTGTCCATTGTGCGCGATCCGGCATCGAGTTCCTCATTGGTTGCGTTTTGAAACTGTATTGACGTAACCTTCAAATGGTATCAAAACGCAACCAAGTTGAGGTGGAAGTGACTGCACGTCATGCTGTCGAGAACGCGCGGGGCAAGTTGAAAATGTCTCGCGGACTTCGCCTGTTGCTCGCAGTGCTCTGCGGGGTCTCGGTAGCCGACATCTACTACGCACAGCCGCTCCTCGGGCAAATAGGCTCGGATCTTTCCATTCCTCCGGCCGGCCTCGGTTTCGTAGTCGCACTCGCCCAACTCGGTTATGTGGTGGGGTTGATCGTGTTGGTGCCATTGAGCGATCTCGTGAATCGAAAGAAATTGATCGCAATCCAGATCGTCGCTGCTGCAACGGGAACGATGCTTGTTGCTCTGGCCACCACGAATCTGCAGCTGTTGATCGGGATGGCGGTCGCAGGCACGTTCTCGGTAGTTGTTCAAGTCATAGTTGCCTATGCTGCGGCAATCAGTGACCCGGACGAGCGGGGCGCAAACATCGGTGTCATCACCAGCGGCGTTGTCGTCGGCATCATCCTCGCTCGGACTGTCGCCGGCGCAGTTGCGGATCTGGCAGGCTGGCGGGCGGTCTACGCGGGATCCACTTTCATTTCGGTACTGGTCGCGGCCGTCGCGCTGACGATGCTGCCGAAAGATCCTCGTTTGCAACACGATAGGCGTTCGTACGTGCGTGCAATGGGGTCTGTCGTGACGTTGACGCTTACGAACCGACTGTTTCGCACCCGGGCCCTGATTGCCTTGTTCCTTTTCGCGTCCTTTGGTGCTTTGTGGAGCGGAATGGCCCTGCCGTTGAGTGAGGAACCATGGCGGTTGTCGACCACACAGATCGGGCTCTTCGGAATCGCAGGATTGGTTGGAGCATTGGGCGCGGTCGGTGCCGGTCGGTGGGCCGATCAAGGCAAAGCGCAACGCGTCACCGGGGCGTCGTTGGTCGTTCTCGTGCTGTCGTGGGTACTCAACGCGCAGGCGACGCACTCGCTGGTGTTACTCGTTGTCGGTGTTGTTGCGTTGGACTTCGCCGTGCAGGCTGTTCATGTCACGAGCCAGAATCTGATCGTCGCGAACACACCGGAATCGTCGGGGCAGATCATCGGTAGTTACATGGTGTTCTATTCGTTGGGCAGCGCGGCTGGGGCGGTTTCCACCACTATGGTTTTCGACGCGGCAGGGTGGGGCGCTGCAAGTATTCTCGGCGGCGCCTACGCGTTTGCAGCCTTGATCGCATGGACGATCGATCGATTGCGGACCCGCAACACTCTAGGGAGTTGGGAGCCACGTCCTGGCCGCGACGACCAAGGCGTTCACACCGATGGTCAGGGTCGGCTCGATCACGGGAGCGTAGTGCGGAGAGTGGTTCGACGGCACGGTTCGCAAAGCCGGATCAGTCATGTCACCTGTCGTGAACAGTGAAGGGTCGGTACCGCCCAACAGCCAGTACGACAGTGGCGCACCGGCACTGGTCGCGAGAATGCCGACGTCTTCACTTCCTGCTCCCGCACCGGGATCGAGAATCTTGTTCGTCCCCAACCATTCGGCAAACGCATCGAGTGTCTTGTCCAGCGCTGCCGGATCATTGACGACGATCGGAAAGTGCTCCGTCTCGGTGATGGTCGGTGAGGTGGGTGCACCGGCGGTGGCCGCTTCGCCCCGGACGATGCGGTCGACGCTGTCCAGGATGCGCTGACGCACACCTGCGTCGTAGCTGCGGATGTTGAGTTGCAGTTCTGCTTCGCCGGGAATGACGTTGGCGGCATCTCCAGCATGGATGGAGCCGACGGTGAGGACAGCTGTGGCAGTACTCGGGACCTCGCGTGAGATGACAGTTTGCAAACGCAACACGGTTTCGGCTGCCATGACCACGGGATCGACCGAGTTCTCCGGCATAGATCCGTGGGCGCCCTTTCCGACCAGTCTCACACGAAGTGAGTCCGATCCCGCATACGAGGGGCCGGCGTGCCCGGCGATCGTGCCTGCCGCTAGCGGCGATACATGTTGTCCGAGAACGATGTCGGGCCTCGGGAATCGCTCGAACAGTCCGTCGTCGACCATGGCTTGCGCACCCGCGCCAAGTTCCTCAGCCGGTTGGAAGACGAGGACAAGAGTGCCAGACCAGGTCGTCGTATCCTGAGAGAGGATCCGGGCCGCACCGAGTAAGCAGGTCGTATGCAGGTCATGCCCGCACGCGTGGCTGACCGAGACGGTCTTTCCCTGATCGTCGGTCGTTGTCACGGTACTGGCGTAGTCCAATCCGGTTTCTTCCCGAACCGGGAGGGCGTCCATATCCGCACGCAGCAGCGCTGTGGGGCCCACTCCGTTCTTCAGGACTCCGACGACTCCGGTAGTCCCGACACCGGTGGTGGTGTCGAATCCAAGTGCTGTTAAATGTCTTTCCACCAGACTGGATGTTCGTTGCTCCTGAAACCCCAGTTCCGGATGGCTGTGGAGGTCCTTGTACAGGTCGATCAAATCCAGATCCACGGCGATCGTTTCGTGCACTGACGAGGTCATGAGTGTCCTCTCGGTAGCGTCTTTTCAGGCTAACCGGGATGACGGGTCGGTAAACAGGACCTTAGGTCCCACGGTGCCGGTGATGCGGAGTCTGGTGCTACGGCACGTAGAACGATGTGACACCTGGGGTGATGATGGATCCGGCCACAGACAGCACGGCAACAGCGACTTGACCGGTCCCGGTCTGCACGATCGCCTCTGCTGGGACTCCGTTGAGACCGTCCGAGAGCCGAGCCAAGCCGGAGGCCCCGGTCGAAAGGTTCAGCCAGCGCACTTCGGACGAGAGCAGGCATCCCCACCGGCCTTCCTTGCCTCCGGTGATCGTCACCGTGCCGGGTTGTTCGCCGACGACAGCTACGCAGCGGACGGCCGGCGCGTCGAAGCTGCCGTTCGGGTTGCCGTACGGCGCAGGGTTGACCTGGAATGGAATGGTCACCGCGGCGGATGCGAGCGCCACCGACGTCAGAGTAGAAGCGATCACGACGGATGTGCAGACGCTCAGTCGGCGAACGAGATTCATCACGGAGGCCTCCAGCCATGTCCAGGTGATTTGCTTGTCTTCCCCGACGTAACGTTTTGGTCGTAGCTTCCCTTCTTGCATCGCCGCATTGAAGACGACAGCCTCACCATATCCGGTTGCACAGGAGAATTCAGGTACTCGTCGCTATTCGCTACATGTGGCGGCCTCAGATGCCGTCCGTCGAACCGTCTCTGCCGTCGTCGAAGCACGTACTACGGCAACCGGTGTTCCGGCTGCGGGATCGAAACTCCAGTCCTGCCGATAGGACTGGAGTAGATCTGGATCTGTGATCATCGCACCTGGCGACAATCGCTGGGCGAGCGTGTTCAAAGCGTCGACATTGACCATGATCTGGTTTCAGCCTTCCGCTCCGAGATGTGAAACTCATTGTGTCCAAGGCATGTCCGTGGACCTGAGAGTTGAAAGTCAGTATCTCGAGTGCGGTTGAGATCCACCGAATATGGCGTACGTCATATGTTGCTGAGGTCGGTCAGTACCTGATCGAAGGCGCCGGTACGTCCAGGTGTCACTACCTTCTGAAACAGTGTCAGGACACATTCGTCAAGGGCGTCCGTTGCCGTGAGGGTTCTTCTGGCGACGGTGCTTCTAGCGGACCATCGGCCACGTTCCATGTGTGCCAATGCGATTCCGTCACGCCGGGCTGTTGCCTTTCGGCCCGATGAATGAACGAAGAGGTATGTTCTGCCCGCAATATCGACTTCGCACAGCTTGTTCTTGCGGCGCATGGCCTTGGGCTTCTGGTCGATCAGGGTCCCGATCGTTCCGTCGGACAATCGAAGTGATGCAGGTCGGCCTTTGCGGAATGTGAGCCTGGATCGATCCTGCTCGGCTGTTGACGATTTCCTCTTCCGCCCGCCGGCAACGCTCTCCGATCCGTCGTCGGATGCGGGAATCAGTTCGCCTTGAACGTTCCCCGACGGATCGAATATCGATACGGCCGAACCACCTTCAGCAAGGTTGACGAACCAGCCGGTCTCTGTAGGGGTGTTCCATTTCATGTAGATGATTATTCTTCATCAGTGCCGAGGAACATCAGCCGACAGCCCGAGACAAGGATCGCGGTCAGGATTCGACAGTCACCTCGATCACGCCATCGTCGCCGTTGAAGCGAACTGCCGGCCAGTACCCGTCCATGAAATGCAAACCGCACGAGTCTGTCAGACGTTGACAATCGCTTCGACGGCCAGACGGTGAAGAGCCTGGTGCTGCTCGAAGACGTGGCGTAGGCGGGGAAGCATGCCGCGTGCAAGGGTGCCGAGCGTTTCGTCGACGATGCCGAAGCTGGGATTTGTCCTCACGTGAGCAGCGTAGACATCGAAGAAGGCAAGCCGCGATTCTGCTGGGGCGGGCACAACGCCCGAACCGTGGCAGGAGCCGTTCTTCGCCAATCCACTCGCAATGTCCCGCTGACTGGGCATCCGGAACCTTCTGCGCCGCGACTGCCTTAGCGTTCTACGTCGATAACCACGTGAAGGGATTTGTTCAATGGCGAAGAATCAGGCACCCCCCGCGACACAAGCCAAGGACATCGTTGTCGATCTACTGGTGATCGGGTCCGGTACCGGCATGGCTGCCGCCCTCACCGCGAACGAGCTCGGCTTGTCCACGCTGATCGTGGAGAAGACGCAGTACGTTGGCGGTTCGACGGCGCGGTCCGGTGGAGCGTTCTGGATGCCTGCCAACCCGATCTTGGCGAAAGCCGGTGCGGGCGACACCGTTGAGCGCGCGAAGACATACGTGCGGTCGGTGGTCGGTGATACTGCCCCTGCCCAACGTGGGGAGGCATTCGTCGACAACGGTGCGGCCACCGTCGACATGCTTTACCGCACGACGCCCATGAAGTTCTTCTGGGCCAAGGAATACTCCGATTACCACCCCGAACTGCCGGGAGGTAGCGCCGCCGGACGTACCTGCGAGTGCCTGCCGTTCGACGCGTCGGTACTCGGCGCGGAACGCGGTCGCCTGCGGCCCGGTTTGATGGAAGCCGGACTGCCGATGCCGGTGACAGGTGCGGACTACAAGTGGATGAACCTGATGGTGAAGAAGCCGAGCAAGGCTTTCCCTCGCATCATCCGCCGCCTGGCGCAGGGCGTTTACGGCAAGTACGTACTCAAGCGTGAATACATCGCAGGCGGTCAGGCGCTCGCTGCCGGCCTGTTCGCAGGTGTGGTCCAGGCCGGTATCCCGGTGTGGACGGAAACGTCGTTGGTTCGGCTCATCACCGAAGATGGCCGCGTAACGGGTGCAGTTGTGGTGCAAGACGGACGTGAAGTGACGGTGACGGCTCGGCGTGGTGTCGTTCTGGCAGCCGGCGGGTTCGACCACAACATGGAGTGGCGCCACAAGTACCAGTCGGAGAGCCTCGGTGAGCACGAGAGCCTGGGCGCAGAGGGCAACACCGGCGAAGCGATCGAGGCAGCACAAGAGCTCGGCGCAGGTATCGGATCGATGGATCAGTCGTGGTGGTTCCCCGCGGTGGCAAGCATCAAGGGCCGCCCGCCGATGGTGATGCTCGCAGAGCGTGCGCTGCCAGGCTCGTTCATCGTCGACCAGACCGGTCGTCGATTCGTGAACGAGGCGACGGACTACATGTCGTTCGGCCAGCGCGTGCTCGAACGGGAAAAGGCCGGAGATCCGGCCGAGTCGATGTGGTTTGTTTTCGACCAGGAGTACCGCAACAGCTACGTGTTCGCAGGCGGTATCTTCCCTCGTCAGCCGCTTCCGCAGGCATTCTTCGACTCCGGCATCGCGCACAAGGCGAGCAGTCCGGTCGAACTTGCCCGCAAGGTCGGTCTTCCCGAGGAGGCTTTTGCCGAGTCCTTCGAGAAGTTCAACGAGGCCGCTGCTGCCGGTAGCGATGCGGAATTTGGTCGCGGCGGAAGTGCATACGATCGGTACTACGGCGACCCGACAGTGTCCCCGAACCCGAACCTGAGGAAGCTCGACACGAGTGCCCTCTACGCGGTGAAGATGACGCTCAGCGACCTCGGCACCTGCGGCGGTGTGCAGGCGGACGAGCATGCACGCGTGCTTCGTGAGGACGGCAGCGTGATCGACGGCCTGTATGCGATCGGCAATACTGCGGCCAACGCATTCGGTCACACCTACCCGGGCGCCGGTGCAACGATCGGCCAGGGGCTGGTTTACGGATACATTGCCGCTCACCACGCAGCCGAGAAAGTAGCTTCGACTCAGCAGTAGATCCACTAGGCAACAGATCGCCGAACGGGAGATCAGCACGCGTTTCCGATGCCGGGAACGTGCACTGGTCTCCCGTTCGGCTTGTAGGAGCGATGCCACCTGTATGTCCCATCTCGGTAACGCTGACGCGCCAGGTGACCAAGACGCGGTATCGTCTCCAGAAGTGACATGGGGCACTGGCGATTGTTCGAACAGATGCCATCTACCGAAGGCGCGCCTGATATCGACCGGTCGGGTCGAATGCGCAAAAACAGGTATGTACCCAGGTAATTCAACCGTGGTGTGGAGCGTCGTGAAGCGACAGCGTATGAGGTGATTCCTCATCCGCAACGCAAGGATCTCCATGTTCCACCCCCTTTCCGACCATCCGGGTAGACACCCACCCTGTCGATCTTCGAATGAGAAGCCTTCGGTTTGTTCCGGCATTCGTAGTCCTCGATCAACGATCGATTCAGGCACTGCCTCGATGTAGAACCCGTATCTCCTGTGCTGTCACCAGGAGATGCAGACCTGCGGGTCTATGCGCGCGCTCGCGTTCGAGAGCGGTCACCGTACCTCTCTCCATGGCGCGATCCGAACATTTCACTCCAACGGAGTCTTGGTGCGATACACCGAGTAGCTCAGCACGTATTGAGTGCTGTCTGCGGGTAGAGCCTGCACCTGCTCCGAGCACATCAGTCAAGGAAAACATGAGTAAGCACAGAAAACACAAGCCTTCCAGCACAAAACGATTCATCGCCGTAACTGCGGGACTGGGCGCCCTTGTGGGGGCCGGAGCAGTAGCCAATGCAGGTACCGCCGGTGCGCAGGGCTGGTCGGCGAGTTGCAATTGGGAGTGGCCGGTAAGCGGATCACTTTCGCAGGGTTACCACGCGGGACATGACGGAGTCGACTTCGCTGTCAACGTCGGCACCGCGCTCCACGCGCCCACATCGGGCACGATTTCTGTTGCCGGACCCAATGATCCGGGTGGATATGGAACGTACATCCAGTTGGAAGCGGACAGTGGCGAGCAGATTCAGATGGGCCACCTCTCCGAAACATGGGTCGGTGTGGGGCAACACGTCGAGGTAGGCGACGAGATCGGGGCAACGGGTAACACCGGTAGCTCCACCGGCCCACATCTGCATCTCCGCATTCACAGTGGAGGCGCCGTCGATCCCATGTCCTTCCTGAGTTCGATCGGGGCGTGCGATACCGGGTCGAGTATTGTTCCCGCGCCCGCGCCGACACAGGACGTAGCACCCGAATTTGCACCGGAACCGGCGCCTGCTCCCGTTGTCTACTCTGAGGCATCCGAATCTGTACCGGTAGAAAGCATTCCGGAGTCGGAGACTCCAGTGCCCGGCTCAGAGGTAGTCGTTGCAGCCGGTGATACATTGTTCGACCTCGCGACAGAACGAGGTCTCACCTGGCAGCAGGTGTGGGACATGAATCCGCAGATCGTCAATCCCGATCAGATCCTTGTGGGCGACGTGATCAACTTGTGAGAGTTGATAATTCGATACCGATCCGGAGATGAGTCAACGGCTCGTACACGACCGGTTTCAGTACCCCAGTTGACTCCGAGTTCCACTTCGTGCGCGTGAGCGCTGCAGCCGGGCCGTGCATTTCACGGTCCGGCTGTTTTGCGCGCTCCGAGAAGTGATTCCTACCGAAGTACTGATGTGTGGTGGTTCGCTTCTCGGGCAGCCACGGCCAATCGCTGTGGATCTTGCCGATACTATTGAGCCCGTGAACCGGTCCGCGATCACCTCCCTACGTCGACGTTGGTCAGATGAGGGCGTCGATAATTTACGGGCGCAGCTGCTCGATCAGTCGCGGATCGTCA
Organism: Rhodococcus sp. IEGM 1302; assembly: GCF_030056935.1. Lineage (NCBI taxonomy): Bacteria > Bacillati > Actinomycetota > Actinomycetes > Mycobacteriales > Nocardiaceae > Rhodococcus > Rhodococcus sp. IEGM 1302. Next base: position 48,989 of record NZ_JASHKY010000025.1, read on the forward strand.
AGCCGCCCCACACTCTCGTCTCCCCATGGGCGGGGACCGATGACGGGCTGATCGATGTGCGTGGCCTGACAGCGGGTAGCGCTGGATTGGACATCCGGTATCTCACGTTGGAACGGATTGATCTGAGTTTCGCTCGGGGTTCGATCTCCGTCTTCGAATCTGAATTATTCGACTGCCGTTTCGATTTCGTGGCACTGACCGGACAGCCCCGTTTCAATCGCCGATTCGAACGGTGCAGTTTCCGGGGTGCGACGCTCTCTCGTCTGGCGCTCGGAAAGAGGGTCGTCGATTGCGATTTCACTGGAGCCAAAGCACGCGGGCTCCGCTCCGTGCCCAATACTGTGTTCGAACGATGCGCATTCGACGACACAGACCTGACTGGTGCGCAGTTCGCCGATACCTCATTCGTGGAGTGCACTTTCGGCGGCGCACGATTCTCGGCGGCCACGAGTTTTGTGCGGTGTTCCTTCACCCGGACCGCTGTCGAGTTCTCCGAGGCGCAAGTGTCGCGAACAACGTGTGACGGCACCGCGATTCCGGATCAATGGGAAGGTGAGGCCGATTCAGCAGTCGCACTGGAGCGGTATGCCGGTCGATATGCCCGAGCACTTGGCGTGGGGGACACAGAGGGTATGGCCCTCGATCCTGAAATGGATGATTCGTAAAGGGGGCAGATCGATGACTCGCGGGGTCACGTTCAGGACAGTATTCGGTGGACCGTCGGTGCCGCTTGACTTCATCGAGGAGTTGACTCGGCTCAGACACCGGCTGAGGGGCATCGCGATGCAGTACGACTTCGATCTGTTTGTTGTCGTTGGTGGCGACATCTCCGTGGTGACCGATCCGACCGGGATCCGGCTTCCGCGTGTATTTCTGGGCAGGCGTACCGCTACGGCGCAGGTACAGATGAACACTGACGACGTGATGGGGGTGCCCGACCCGCGTGCATTTCTGTACACGACGATCCATGCGGCACTGACGGAACTGATCACGCGTGTCTCAGACCGCGACAACGACTTCGATGCGGACGGGGAGCGAGCGAAGATCGAGTTCTTGATCCTCGATGACATTGGCGAGCGCGAATCAAAGCTGTGATGGCAAATGACAAATGCTGCGCTCCCGAATTCGTCAGGCCGTTGTCACTCTCTGGCATCAAACACTGCGGTGACCACTTCACAGAAAATCGCCGGGTGCCGGCAATGGACGAACCTCACTATGAGTTCTGCGGTGCGCGGTAGCGGTGACAAGTAGGTAGCGTTCAGCTGCGGCGTAGTCGGTGATCGATGTTCCGTCGGGCCCGGGGGTTTGAGTGATCAGGTCGAGGTATCGGCGGCGATAGAGGTATGCGTCGGGCTGGGTCAACAGGTACTCCGCGGCAGCGACGACGTCCAGGCTCGGTGCGGCTCGTCTGAGCCGGGTGCGCGTCGGCTGGTACGCAGCTCTGGCGTGTTTGGTCGGCCCGGTGGCCGTGTAGTGCCCGTCGCTGTGGTCGTCGTCTCGGGCATTGTCATTCATATCGTCGCCTTGGTGTGAATGAGCTCGACGTTGCCGTTGTAGTAGCCGAGGACACGGTGATCCATCATCCGCCGCCACAGTGGTGGTACGGCAGCGCAGACGATCATCACCGCGTATCCGGCAGGGAGTTGCGGAGCGGTTGGAGCGCTGCGCAGAGATTGGTAGCGCAGACGCGGATTCGCGTGATGGTCACTGTGTCGTTGTAATTGGTACAGGAACAAATTGGACAAGAGATGATCACTGTTCCAACTGTCTTCGGGCCGGGCTTTGACAAAGCTGCCGTCTTGTCTTCGCGCACGGAGCAATCCGTAGTGTTCGAGGTAGTTTGCGGCCTCGAGGAACGTGATCCCGGCCAAGGCTTGCAGGAGCAGCCAGGGCAGTATCTGCCACCCGAATAAGGTGATCAACGTCCCGAACAGTGCGGCGCTCAGCGACCATGCCTGCAAGATGTTGTTTCGAGGCGACAGTGCGGGTGAACCCTGCCGGCGCAGGCGTGCTGATTCGATCCGCCAGCCCGATTTCAGACCTCCGAATACGCTGCGGGGCAGGAATATCCAGAACGATTCCCCGAAACGAGCACTGGCGGGATCGCGCGGCGTCGCAACGTTGACGTGGTGGTGACCGTGATTGTGCTCGATGTAGAAGTGCCCGTAGAACGATTGAGCGAGCACAATTTTCGCCAACCGCCGCTCGAGGCGGCTGCTCTTGTGGCCTAGTTCGTGTGCGGCATTGATACCGACGCCCGCAACGACGCCGACGGTCATCGCCAGTGCGATCTTCTCTCCGGTTGCCATCGGGGCGTGCGCCCAACACCATGCGGCGAAGACGAGGCCAGCGTATTGAAGTGGCACGAACAGGTAGGTACACCAGCGGTAGTAGCGGTCGTCCTGCAATGCCGCGATCACGTTGTCGGGTGGGCTGCGGCCATCTGCGCCGACTGCGACGTCGACGATCGGGATGACGAGAATCAGGATCCAGGCACCGGTCGCCCAGAACAGGCCGAGGTGCAAATATTCGACCAGCAGCCAGGACAGGAAGGGACTCAGCGGGATCAGCAATCCCAACGGCCACCAGTAACGCTTCCGATCCCGCCATGCAGGAGCGTCGACACCTGCTTCGGCGCTCGCTCGAATGTCGTCGGTGTCTGTCATCGAAACTTCTCGAGCACGGGAAAGTGGAATACGGTCATTGCTCTCCAACGGTTCGTGCGGACTTTCGAAGTGGTGTGCTGCGGCGTCTCAGGCGGTTAGGCCAGGTCGGCGAATGCGATGATGTTGTCGTTGTAACTGCGTGCGGTTTCGTCGAAGGATCCACCGCACGTGATGATCCGGAGTCCGGGGTGGTCGATGTCGCCGTATACGACGTCGGTGGGAAAGTCCTCTTTGGGGAAGTGTTCGACACTGGTAGCGGTGAACACTGCGCGACTTCCGTCTTCGCGGGTGACGATGATGTCGGCTCCTGTTTCGAGATTCCGCAGATCGAAGAAGACCCCGTCGGTGCCTTGCCAGTCGACGTGGCCGGCGATGATTGCCGGTCCGACCTCACCGGGTGCGGGAGCGCCGGTGTACCACCCTGCGTCCTTCCCATCCGGTGGGACCTCGAGTGCTCCATCGGTATCGAGTCCGAGATCGATGATGTCGGTGTCGACGCCGATGGACGGGATTTCGAGGCGCGCGGGGCGGTGTTCAGCAGTTACCGGCGCCCTTTCGGGCAGTGCAGAGTCAGTGGCGCGTGGCGCGGATGTGGTGTCTTGTCGAGGCGACGAGTGTGGTTGTGAATTTCCGCTGTCGGATTGTCCACCGGCGCATCCGACCACCGTTACGAGTACTGAAACAGTAAGGGCGAGAGCCGTGATGGCTCGGCGAGTTCGCGGAGCCATCACGGAGTTTTCGTCTTTCATCTATCGACTTGTCCGACGGATGACGAGGGCCGACATAGCCACGACGCTGAAGAAGCCGACGAGCAGGGCGATCCACCCTCCACTGGACTGTCCGTCGCGTTGGGATTGTGTGCTTCCGTCACCGGTGTCGACCGACCCTCGTGGTACCTGCTGCACCTGAGGGGCTCGAACATTCGGGGATTCCGGGCCTACCGGTTGAGTGGTCGGGGTACCCGTTCGAGAAGCTGACGTCGTCGGCACCCGAGACGGGACGGTTACCGTCCCGGGAACGGTGGGAGGTATTCCCGGCAGTGGTGGGAGACCGGGAATCTCGGGTATGGACGGAATGTTTCGGCTGGTCGTGATGATCGGCGGTACGTCCACAGTGGTTGTAGTCGTGCCGTTCGGCCCTGGTGTGGTGGTCGTCGCTTCCACCGGTGTACCAGTCGTGGTTGTAGTCACCTCCGGCGGGACGACCGTCGTGGTTGTAGTCACCTCCGGCGGGACGACCGTCGTGGTTGTAGTCACCACCGGCGGGACCACAGTCGTGGTGGTAGTCGTCGCGGTGTCAGGCGGGACTGTAGTCGTCGTAGTGGTCGGAGTCGTGGTCGTGACAGGAGGCGCACAGGTCGGGATCGTAACGGTGTTCGTATCCAGAGTGACCGCGCCATTGATCGCCAACAGTCGACCCTCGACGGTTGCCTCGGTTGTGGCAGTAATGTCTGTCAGCGCCAACAGGTTTCCTCGGAAGACGGAGTTGGTGCCCAGGGTGGCGGAACTTCCAACCTGCCAGAAAACATTGCACGCCTGCGTTCCGTTGATCAGTGCAACGGTGCTGGACGACGATGTGATCAGCGTTGATCCCGCTTGGAAGACGAAGACTGCATCGGGGTCACCTTGCGCGTCGAGGGTGACGGTTCCCGACAGTGCGATCGACGAACCGGAGTTGTAGACACCCGAAACCAGTGTCCGACCGGTCAAGTCGTCTCCCGTCGGTTGTGTGGGTCCCTGACCGGCAAGAGTGTTGTAGGCAGTCAACACGTCGGGTTTCGCTCCCTGCGATACCGCGTCGCCACCATGATTGGTGCCGGTAATCGTCAGGTCCGATACACCGGTGATGGTTGGAGTCGGATACGTGCCGATATCGCCGCCGAGGGTTGTCGGTCCGGTGTTGGTGATTCCTGCTCCGGCAAGGACTGCAAAGGGCTCAGCGGTGCCGAGTCCGACAGCAGTCGCTTCCGCGCCGGCAGTGCCGGCCGGCAAGACGAGAATGCCGACGGAGAAAACGGAAATCGTTGCAATACCCGAGAATTGAAAGAACCGCGAGCGTCGTGTTGCGGTGGGTGCTGTCATGTTCTGTTCATCTTCGATCCTTTGAAGAAGGGACTCATGCGACGAAAGTGAGTCCGTACGTCCGCGCCGACTCCGGCGCCGGGACGTATCGATGAGCGCCCACGTAAATCCGGACATTCCGGGTATACGATGTGTGTATACGTTGTATGCATAGGGCGTATCCGAACAGTAAACCAGCCGTACTGTTCTGTCAACGCGTAGGCATACGATGTATGTTTTGTGAATGACCGGACACTCGCCAGATCGCACTAAGGGTTTGATTCCCGCCGCGGACCGCGAGGAGCCCCTCACCAGGGCGCTCGTACTCTCGACGGCGTTGGCGATCATCGACGAGGAAGGTGCCGACGGCCTCTCCATGCGCCGACTGGGCAAAGCGCTCGACAGAAATCCGATGACTCTCTACAGGTACGCGGCCAACAAGGCGGCCCTGCTGGACGGGGTCGTCGAGACCGTGCTCGAACAACTGGTCGTCGACCCGTCCGATCGCGACTGGAGGGGGCAGCTGCACGCAGTTGCGTACGGGTATCGCCGCCTCGCGCTCGCGCACCCCAACGTGGTTCCTTTGCTGGTCACTCGGCCGCTGTCCACCCCGCTCGGATTGCGTCCTCCCGGGACGTTGCGCTACGTCGAAGCGATTCTCGAACTGCTGATACGGGCCGGTTTCACTCCTGAAGACGCATTACACATCTACCGAGCAGTGTTCGGCTTCCTCAACGGGCACATTCTCAACGAGCTTCAGGAAATAGTCGAAAATCCCGAGGAGACGGACGATCTCTTGCGGCTCGGTCTGCATCGGCTTGCGCTTGCCGAGTTTCCGAGACTGCGGTCGATGGCTACGATCATGGCTCACTACGACGGGCAGGACGAACTCGAGCGCGGTCTGGCAATCCTTCTGGAGGGTCTGGCGACGGCATCTCCTCCGACGAGGGTTGAGGGCTGACCACTTTCAGTTTGGGTATAGACATGAGACGACCTCGACGGCCACACAATTCAGGGGACCGACGAGGTCGGTAAGCGTCAGCGCAGTCACTGACGTCTACATTTCAACCGTACGAGTCACGGTTGGCAGGTGGCGGCGAGCTTCGTTCTTGTTGTGTGAGTGTTTCGTCCTGCTTCGCCCATTTCGGGCGGTTCCTGACCTGCTGCAGGTGATGGCTCTTCGGTTCGGCCGGAAGGCTTCATCGAGCTGAACGTGTGTAGAGCGCCTGTAAATGCCTTCCGTCCGCCTCGGTGGACGGACGGAAGGCATCAATTCATTTGTGGGTGACCGTATTCGGCGAACACGGTCTGGTTTTGTCAGGGTTGAAATTCTTCGTTGGTGGGGTTCTCGGGCGGGGTGGCCGCGAGGATGCGCTTCCACCAGCCTTGCCGCTGCGGGTCTTCGTTCCAGACGACCGGTTCAGCCAGAGCTGCGGCGGGGGCCATGATTGGCGCGGGCATAGTGGACCTCCTGGATGAAAGGCTCTCGTACAGTCGATTTCGTGCAAGCCGTTCAGGTCAGGCTTCGATCTGTCCTTGGGTTTTCACCTCGGAGTTTGCGGTGCGGGACGGCGGTCTCGACGAGATTTCGATCCGCCGCGGTTTCGCCTTCTCTGCGATCGGCAAGGTCACGGTCAACACGCCGTTGTCGTATGAGGCGACGATCCGTTCGGAATCGATGTCCTCACTGATGGACAGCTGCCTTCTGTATGTTCCTGTGAAACGCTCACCGGCCAGCCACGTCACTCCCTCTTCGGAAATGGCGCTGCGGTGCGCGGTCAGGGTGAGGGTCGAGCCGTCTACCTGTACGTCCACTGATCCTGGGTCGACGCCGGGAAGATCGGCGTGAAGGACGTAGTGGTCATCGATCTTGTAGAGGTCCATCGGCATGAAGCGTGGACTTCGGCTGCTGCCGGTTCCGGTGGCAAGCAGGGACTTGGTGATCGCGTCGATGTCGGTGAAAGGATCGAAACGAAGCACAGCAACACACCTCCCGTATCGTCTAAGAAAGGTCACCGTCACCTCGACGGCGACCGAACTTACTGTGCGAGAACATGATAACCAGCCAAACTGGCACTCTGCAACCTCGAGTGCCAGATTTTTTCGGTGAACTTCGGTCCGATTTTCGGAAGTATCCGAAATGGCGCGATCAGTTCGCCAGGGATGTCAGAGGGTCCGGCGAAACACCTTGTCTTCGTCGACTGTGACGGCACCGGATGCGATGAGTCGTTCGAGGTGTAGCTGAGCTGTCCGTCGTTCGACGGCGTCGACGTACGGGGCCGATACGTGGGGGCGGTAGACGAGTCGATGAGCGACTATGTCTTCCAAGAGTTTTGGTTCGCCGAGGAATTGGATGAGACGGTCTTCGCGGCTCAGTAATTTGTCGCGGTATGCGGACAACCGGCGACGGAACTCGTCGCTGCCCTCGACCACGCCCTTCTGATGGAATGTTCCGTACCAGCGTGCGTCGATCGTTGCGACGTGGTCGATGGAGTCGAGGAAGTCGTTGACGCTGCTACCCAGGTCGCCGTACATCGGGCCGAAGGAGGTGAGGTCGATGTCGGCGACGTAGAAGAAGCCGTCTGGTTCGACGAGGACCCCGCAGTGTCCGCGGGTGTGCCCTGGCAAATGAATGACTGTCGCAGTGCGGTCGCCGAGGTCGAAGACGTGGCCGCCCGCGATCCCCGACACGTTCTCGTGGGTCGGGGGTATGCCGTATTGCGTAGCAATCGACTGCTGGACCTCGACTCGTTCGTTCGGAGGAAGGCCGTAATTGGTGAGCATCGTGTCGAGGGATGCGACTGCGGGTGCGTCGAGATGGTGCGCATAGGCCGGGGTGTCGAAATGGCGTAGTCCGGCGATGTGGTCCTCGTGCCCGTGGCTGACGAATACGAGGTCTGCGCCGACGGGGTCGCGGTCGAGGGAGAGCGAAGGGTCGATGACGAGCGTGCTTTCAGATCCGTGCACTACCACGGTGTTCCCGTAGGGGACGGCACCACCGTTCTCAGGAACCAGTACCGAGACCTTGCCGAATTCTGCAGGTGTGAACATCTTTCGCCTTCCTCGTGACGATCGTGTCGTGACGACACCGGCTTGCAGGCTCGAATCAGTGGAGATGTTGTCGAGACGTCTCGACAGTATCCGTTGCCCAAGCGGCGAGGTGCATCGGATAGTGGCAGTAGATCCAGTCAGTGTGCAGTGCCGGCTATTTCGTCGAGAGTCCGTTCGACGGCTCGGGCGATCTTGCTTGCAGGTGGGAGATGCTCGGCATCGGCCTGGATTCCGATCCAGAATGTGTCGTTGTAGGACGCTGCGGTGAAGCCGACGCGGACATTGCCCGCCAACGGGCCCAGAGGCCAGAGTTCGACTAGCGCTGCCCCGTCGAGCGTGAGCGGGCCGCGCGGTCCATGGACGTTGGACGCGACTGCACCGATCATGTGCTGCCGCTTTGCGAGCTTGTCGAAAACGCCGGCGATACGCGGTGACCGAAAGGTTGTTCCCGCAGCGCGTGCGGAAGGTTTGGCCGCAGCGGTTTGCTTCGCGACGATCGCGACTGTGCGTTGTGGGTCGGTTTCACGAAGTGGAAGGTCGATGATCATGAACCCGACGGCATTGCGTGCGCTACCGATCGCTGTGACTGCGACGGGTACCGATACCGCAATCGACTTGGGGATGGGCTCGCCGCATTCTTGGAGGATGAATCGCAGTCCGCCGCCCACCGCAACGAGATAGGCATCGTTCAAAGTGCCTCCCGCTTGCTGCGCGGCATGCTCGATCAGAGAGGTGCGGACGTTGACGGACGAGATCGATCTCGTGGGACCAATGGCGCCCAGCAACACCCGTGATCGGATTGGCCGGTGCAGGAAAGTACCGATTCGAAATCGGAGGAGGTCGAGGGAACCGGCGGCCTTCGGAGGGATGTTCGGCACGGGAGCGCCCGGGTCGGTACTTTTCGAATCAGGTGAGGCGAACAAGCGCTCGAAAAGGTCGCTGGCTCTGGCGCCGTCGAGAACCGCGTGATGCACTCGGATCACAATGCCGCACAGACCCGGTCGAGCTGCAGGAACGAAGGCGATGTGCCACAACGGTCGGGTGGTGTCGAGGGGTTGCATCACGAGTCGACCACAGACGGATTCGAAGTCGGGTTCTGTAGGCCCGCGTTCGTCAAGCGAGAGATGGAGGTCGAAGTCGATGTCGTTTTCCGTCCACCACCATGACCCGTTCCGCATGATCGGTCGCTGCCGCAGTAACGGCTCCTGCGCGATGTGAGCGGCGAGAGTGCGGTGAAGTCGCACTAGATCAGGTCGACCGTCTCGATCGACGAAGCCACCAGGAGCGAGCAGTCCGGCAATAGTGACCAGGTAGGGCTGGACGTGCACACCGAGCTGGAAGCTCGCAGCGTCGACGGGTGATATCGGCACGTCGGGTGTGGTGTCGACCATCTGCTGAGCCTAATCGAGGCGACATGGTGGACGGCGCTGTTTTCGGCTAGCGGATCACCAAGTCGTGGTCGGTGGCGCTGAGCGTGATCGCGGCAATGGGGTTTCCGTGCATCCAGTCCTGCACGAACGCGTCCAGAGCGGGGTTCGATGCCCGATCCGCGTACGCGTCCGACGGGATCTCGATTGCCCCGACGAGGTGGCGCGGATCGGCATCGAGGCCGGATGCGCGGGGAGTCATCCGTAGTCCGTCGGCGGTGTGCAGGACGACCGGAAGAACCGTGCCATCCGGTGCAGTCACGGTCGCGGTCCGCGTGGTGGCGACCGGGTCGAAATGGTCCACGTCCAGTCGGTATCCGGACGGTTGTGCGTGCTGGCCGATCGCGTCGAGCATGCGCGGATCCACCACAGAGTACGGAAACCCGATGTCGATCAGAGTCTGACCGTCGATGGCACCGTCGCGGGCGGGCAAGGTCGTGGACAAGTGCCAGGGGCAGCGGGGGACAGGGTATCCGTCGACCGGTCTGTCGGCGCGTTTTCGATCAGTGTGCCGAGGAGGGACGCGCCGGTCGGTGTGAACTCCCAGTCGCCGCCGACGAGATCCTTGTGCCAGAAGCCGGATTCGGCGCCGCGGAGACCCTCGACACGCAACTCCCGCCGGTTCAGGCCGGGACCGAGTGAGTGCACACTGATCGCGGATGTAACTTCACCGGGAATTTTGGGCTGGTGCACCCAGTCGGGGGCCGGAAGTTGGATCGCGGCGGTGCTGCGGTCCAGTGTTTCGGCCACGAGGTTGGGTGCCGACGGCTTGTCCGACTGATCTTCCCAGCTGTAGCGGAAGAAGATCGAGTCCGATCCCGAAGAATCGAAATCAAATGTGCGGGTGTACATGTCGCCGTACTTGTTCATCACGAAAGTGGTTGATCCGGCCGCCGACAGCGAGTCCGCCTGGAATCGCCCGCCGAGCGGGCCGCCGATCTCGTAGCTGTCGTCGTTGGGCAGCCACGGGTCCGCGTAGGTTATCCGGCTGCCGTCCCCGGTCAACGTGGGGATCATCGTCATCTTGGCGAGTCCGACGAAGTGAATCCGTCCTGCGACGTCGGTGAAAGTTTGGTTGTCCCAAGGCGACGAGACGCTCAGTGCCCACCCGTTCGGGTGGTCTCCGGGGAGTTGTCGGCCGGGACCGCTCCACAGCGGTGCGCCCCATGCCGAGGTCCAATTCCACACCAGCGGATCCTGGGATGCGTTGTCCATCGTGTAGATCCAGCCGTTGTCGTCGACAGCGACGAGTTCGTCGTCGTCCAGTGATATCCCGACCAATCGTCCACGCAGGCACCCGGGCATCGGCACGAAACGCCACGGTTGAGCCGTTGATGCGCCTGGCTCTCGCGGCCGAGCGAGTAAGTCGTGGTCGACTAGCGCGAAGTCCCAGAAACGATTGAATTGCGTAGTTGGCGTGCGGATCTGGACCGAGCTGGGGGCGGTTGAACCGGTGAATGTCGGTAGGTTTGCCAACCCGACTCGACCTCCACCGGAGGGCGCACCTGGTGGCAGTTGGGCGGTTCCGAATGATATGCAACTGGCCGGCCCAGGTTCGGTGGGCGCGGCAGCGGCGAGGGGAGTGGACCACAGGAGGGCGGCGGAGAGTAGGACGCCGACGCTCAGCAGTCGCGGTCGGTGCGGGTGCGAAACTCCACTCGCGGTCTCGTTCACCGTCCGATTGTCGCATGATCGGCACGTTGAATCTGCGAATTGTGAGGTTTGTCCATCTGTGTCGGTTGCGGCGAGAGTGCCGATCGCTACGTTGGTTGTTGTGAGTGGAACGAGAGTGCGTGTACTGCAAAGGTATTCGCCGTGTAGCTGAGTTTTGCCATGACCTGCAGATACGGTGGGGTGATGAGAAGGCCGAAGTCGCTGGGTGAATGGTTGGTAGCTGACCCTCCGGAGTCGTCCAAGCCACCGGGGCCGATTCTTTTGGCATTCACCGTTGTTCCGCTCATTGCGTTGGTCTGCCGGCATTACGGTTGGTGGCCTTCGCCGTTCGGGGAGTACAGATGGTTGGATCCCTTCCTCGTCAGCGCCGCGGCTCTGCTCATCTTGATCGTGGTCGGTCTGGTGTGGGCGATCCGCACCCTCTATGCCCTTGGCCAGGACCGGCGGTGGTCGTGGTGGATTCTGTCCTCCCCGATCGCCGTCATCGCTGCAGTAGCTCTGGTGTTGTTGATGCCGCCGGCAACTTTCCTCGACAAGAGCGGAGAGTTCGAGACCATCGCGATTGGTCTTTTGGAGCAGCCTGAATCGACCGTGGAAGAGCTCGAGATCGGCCAGTTCGATATCAGTAGTGCCCATGTCGTGCGGCCGGATGAGGTCTACTTCATCGACAACGACAGCATGTTCATCACCTCGAGTGGGTGGGTGTACTCGCCCAGCGGCCCACCATCGGGGTTCGATGATTTCTCCGCAACTCACCTCGGCGGACCTTGGTACGAGTTCACGGCGGTATGGCGTGACTGATAAATCGAGTGGCCTGTAACGCAGGCCTGTAGCTACCATCGCGGTGTGGATACGTACACGGTGACGCCCCATGGGCGTGAGGGGGTTGTCGGCGTCGTCTTCGCCGGCGACAGATAGCGCATTTCGGACCCGACAGCACTTGGTGCTGATCGGGCCATGAGCTGTACCCACCTTCACCGAGCCACGATTGGTATACACCCATGATCATTTTGACCGATACATCTATTCGTTCCAGCCTCGTCAACGCGAGTCGTAAGGAGAAGTCCGATCTCACCCTGCCGGACGGCTTCGGCACCATCGACTTCGACGCTCTCGACTACCTGGGCTGGCGAGATCCGAAAATGGGCCGACGCGCCTACGCGATCGTCCCGACACTCGACGGGGAGACCATCGGAGTCTTGCTCGTTCAAGCCGAGGCCACTCCGCGATCGCGCGCCCAGTGCTCCTGGTGCCGCGACACGCGACTCCCCAACGAGGTCGTCTTCTACGGCGCCAAGTTGGCCGGGCCCGCCGGTCGACGTGGCAGCACGGTCGGAACACTGATCTGCCGAGACTTCCAGTGCTCGTCCAATGTTCGTAACGACCCCCCGCTCCCGTATGCCGGCTACGATGCCGCCGCTGCGCGCCAGAACCGGAAAGATGAACTGGTGCTGCGGGCTTCGAGTTTTGTCGAGCGGGTGGCTCGGCAGTAGAGCGGACCAAATCGGGGACGAGATAGCACCCTGTTGCGACGTTCGTCCCCCTTTCCTGACTCAGGGAGGGGGACGAGCTGTCTAGACGGGTTTGATCCGACGAGCACTTCGAGACGACGCGACATGTGGCGTCGCACATGATTGCGCGGTCACGGCGTTGCTCGACGCAACGTCGCCCAGGCTCCGGCGATGCACGCGATGGCAAGGGCCAGAGGGAGTAGTGCCATCGGTACCACTCGGGGAGTATCGACAAACCACGAACCGATCGCCGGCCACCACCCAGCCCAGGTGATCGCGATCGCTGACAAGCCGAGCAAGCCGAAAAGCCCGGTGAGGGAGGCGAGTAGACCGGTGATCCTCCACCGCTGGTAGATAGCACCTGCCAGCATTGCGATCGAACTGGTCAGCAGCAGCGTCGCGAACAGTGCGAGCAACTGTACGGCGGTGTTGTCGGTGAAATAGCGTGCGATGCCGAACATGCGCATGTGCACACCCCAGCCGTTGGTGGCGGACTCCAGCACGGACAGCAGTTGCAGCGCGATTGCGAAGACTGCGGACTGTGCCAGCGCCATAACCGTGGTGGCAGTGAAGAACTCGCGGCGAGTCACGCTCAGTCCGAGCGCGAATGGGAACGTCTGCGTCATCGACTGGAGGTAGAACGCCAGCACGAAACCGTAGACCGAGAACACACTGCCGGTGAATCCCTCACCCTCCTCGTTCCCGACGATCGCGTAGATAGTGAAGCTGATCAGGAACGAGATCAACAGGATGCCCACCGGCCAGGCGATCAGCAACGGCCACGCGACCGTGTGCAGTTGTAGGACGGCACCGATCCTGGACCGAGCGGGCGTCTTCGGGACCGTCCGTGGCTCTGTCGTTGCGATACTCATACGGTGATCTCCTTGCGCTGCGTCGAAGTCGCGATGACAAGTTCCTGCAAAGATGCCGGTTCCACTTGGACTCCTGCCTCCCGCAGTCGGTTTCGCTCGGTCTCTGTCACATCGGCCTGCAACATGATTCGGCTGTGGGCGCCCAGTGTCTCCCGGCGCAGGACCCTGCCGGACGCAGCAACGGCATCCACCGCATCAATGGGACCGGATACCACCACGGCGCGGCTACGCAGTGCATCCGCGTCTGCGTCGACGACAATCCGGCCGCCGTCGACGACAATCACGTGCTCGAGTAGATTGGCTACCTCGTCGATCAGGTGAGTCGAAAGCACCACAGTGCGAGGATGTTCGGCGTAGTCCGCAAGCAGGCGATCGTAGAACAGTTGGCGTGCAACGGCATCGAGACCGAGATACGGCTCGTCGAAAAGCGTCAGGGGCGCGCGGGAGGCGAGTCCGATGATCACCCCCAATGCCGACCGCATGCCGCGTGAAAGCTTCTTCACCTTGCGACAGAGGGGAAGTTGGAAGTCGTCGAGCAGTGTCTCGGCGAACGCGTGGTCCCAATTCGGGAGTAGATGGCCGGCGGCGACGAGTACGTGCTTGACCTTGAGGTCTTCGGGGTACGTCTGGCTTTCCTTGACGAAGCACACGTTCGCCAGTACGTCGGCATTTTCGAACGGGGCAGCGCCGAATACCTCGACGTCGCCGCGGGTGTGCAGGTCCTGCCCGGTCAGTATCTGCATGATCGTCGTCTTGCCTGCGCCGTTACGGCCGAGTAGGCCGTAGATCTTGTTGCGGCTGATCTCGAACGAGACGTCCGCGAGCGCGTCGACATCCCCGTACTTTCTGTCCACGGAGCGCATCGAGGCGACAAGTTCAGTTTCGTCGAAACGCCTGACTCGGGGCTCGGTCGTTGTCGTGCTTGCGTTCATCGGTCCGCCTTCCAGTCGTCCAGCATGGATTTGAGTTCGCCGAGGGAAATCTGGAGCCGGTCGGCCTCCGCGACCAGCGGCTCGATGTACTGGCGCGCGAACGCTTCTCGGCGTCTGAACCTGAGTGCGTCGCGGGCACCGACCGTGACGAACATTCCGATTCCCCGTTTCTTGTAGAGGATCCCCTCGCCTACGAGCTGATTGAGGCCCTTGGCTGCCGTCGCCGGATTGATTCGGTGGAACGCCGCCAGTTCGTTGGTTGAGGGCACCTGCCCGTCTTCCGGCAGGGAGCCGTCGATGATCGAGCCTTCGATCTGCTCGGCGATCTGCTGGAACAGTGGTCGTCCGTCGTCGATCACGATGATCGATGCCCGATGTTCACTGGTTCATTACTCATGTAATGAACCATAGAACATCGTGGGGCATGTTGGCAATGAGATCGCGGAATCTGGCACCGATGACTTGGGTCTCCGAGCGCTGCCTATCGGGACATTCATCGCAGAGGCTGATGGAACAGCTTGGATGCAGACCGGCTACGACTTCCAGATCCCGGGGCGTTGCGCACAGGCATTGAGCTTCTTCGAAACCATGGAACCGCCGATCTAGGTGGTCGACCACGGGACGGGGCACCTTCGGGTGGCCGGTAGTTATCGCCTCAATGAATTCGGCCACCTCGTCGAAGGCGGCAACTATGTCGCGGGGGTCATTCTGCATGGACGTTGTCGATGGAGAGTTCGCTATGTGTTGACGCAAACACCCGTCAGCATCGGCAGTTCGCCACCCACCCGTGAAGCAGGCGAAACCACCAGCCTCGGCTTAGGGGCGTAACCCGTAGTCGTAGAACGGAAGCCGGACCGCACGCGGCGGTCGGGCCCCTTTTCGTCAACCCAAAGACGGAGTCGTATCCACCGCAAGTAGGGACTTAGCGCCCCGTTTTGGTGTTTCTGTACTGATTTGCAATCCCGATACGTACGCTTCCGGCCAGGGAATCGGACACTCGACCAGCAGGGGTATCTATGCCGAATGTGACAGTGAAATTCGGGGGTTCAGACCCGGAAACAGCAGACCTCGCACGCCGGGCACTGCAACCAGTACTCGACAGCATCTACCGCACATACCGCAGGAAACCGCTCCCATTCGTCGAAGCCGCACTTAGACGCGCAGGTCGAGGAAGCTTCTCACAAGCAGGAATTGAACGATTCGCCGACTACATTTCAAGAGGAGACCGACCGATTCTCACCACATAGCGGCCGCTCGTGATCAGGCCGAAGACCGAAGCGCTTCCACCGGCTACCTGTTCGACGACCTAAATTGGTCAGTGCCAACTAGGTACAGGTCCATCGTGGTCAACATCAACATCAAGAGACAGCGCCCGCGTCCGAGATCGGTAGCTTGCCTCCCCGTAGCAAGGGCACTCGAGCCAGCAGACGTATTCGATCAAACGGAGCTGAGGAGGCTGATTCAGCAGATGCACATTAATCGACCTCTGTGTGAATTCTGCTCACGGTGCACACTCGCGTGATCAAACCAGTCGGCGCTGTGACATTCGGTTGCTGATCCTATTCGGGGCGGCCTCGACCGACTATTTGAGACCTGTCAAACATAAGCTCCCCTTCCTGGCCAGGTAGGGGAGCTTATGTTTGTGACCACCGCACGATCCACGCATCTTCTGATATGCAGGTTTCAGGCAGAGCTGAAAATGTCATCCACATGCGGTCGGCCGATCTTCTCTACAAGTCGGGAGCGGTTAGTGGCCCTGCGCCTTCTAATGAGAAGGGGATCGTGGAACCGTTCGCCATCGCCACGATCATGTTGACGATAGCAAAGAGGACGTTATCCATTTGAATTCACCTCCTCGCTCCGTCTAGGGCCCGGCAAGATTCGCTACTGCATACAGGGCAGATGTCCTGCTATCGAAATTGGGACCTGCAATGTAAGCGGGCGAGCCTGGACCGAATGAGGTGACTGTCCTGATATATCCGAGGCGATTCGAGGAGTTGTAGTCCACCAACCAAGGTCCACCAGAAGCACCTGCGCCAAAGTTGCCCGGTTTGGGAGTTGCGTGAGAAGCCGTAGCTCCGAACGTCATAACCAGGGAAGGCGCTGCGATGCTGCGGGGAATAAGGTTTCGACTCTGGACACTTACGGCCTTCTATCGAATTGGGGCCAATCTGCCGGTTCTAAAGATCTTCGGGAAGGTAGCACGACGCTAATGTGACAGTCCTCGAAACTGGCGTATTTCTTCGAGCTTTATCCGGCTCTCTGGATCCGGAGTGTATGGGTTGATCCATGGATGATCCGAGCAGGCACAAGATGTAGGTTGGTGAGTTTTTCAATGTGCAGAGCGAGGTCGTACATTGGCACTTACGGTTAGGGCGTCCGATACTTAGGAAGAATACGTACTTGATTCTTTTCGAAGGTGATTTTTGACGGACTTGGGTATTTTCACAGTTGTGATTGTGAGAAGATCTGCATTCTTGCATGAGTTGTGGTCCCCGGTGTCCGGGTGCGCTACGGCAGATCGGTTTCAAAAACTTCAACTGATAAGCGCGCGGAGTCCGAGCGGAGACAGTTTCCAACCCCATCGGTTGGTAGTCGCGCTCGAATCACTGATGGACGGCAAACGAACCGAGGTACCGGCGACCATCGGCTTCGAGGTCGACAGCACTCTCCTGACAGTGCGCGCAATGGACACCGATTCAGGCCGGGGGACGACCAGTCGGACTGCATCGATGAACTGCAGAATTCCGAGACGCGGTCCTCTAGCACCCCCATTTTCGTTGGATTCACATTGACTGATCACTGAATGGAGGGGTTGTGTACCTGCCGTGTACCTGTCACAGGATTGGGTCCCAAACAAGCGAAGTTCGACTGCCTCAAAAGGGCTCTGAACTGCGGAGAATCTGTGGAGCCGATGACGGGAATCGAACCCGCGTATTCAGCTTGGGAAGCTGATGTTCTACCATTGAACTACATCGGC
>NZ_JASHKY010000026.1:0-63782 GCF_030056935.1 Rhodococcus sp. IEGM 1302
GCCGCCAGGGGTTGCGCGCAGGTCACCGCCGACGAGAATCGGAAGGCCAGAAGGACAAACAAATCAACGCTCTTCGTCAGACGGAGAGCAGCGGAGTTCCATTCGGAGGACACCGGTAGGTGGCCGGCCGCCGGGCAGGCGCCAACACACCGCCGGCAACGGACCAGGCATTCGCACCTCCCACTCGGGTGGCTCGCGCGGTGATTGTGCGGGAGCTGCGGAGGCTGGCCATGCTTGGTGCCGCGGTAGCGCTGATGTTCTTGTCGGTGGCCTCTGGCAGATTGTGAGGTGTAATGCAGCCGCGAAGTTCAGGGTGCTGTCTTTGAGCTGGTCCAGCACTGTTTGTTCAGGATCCATATGCTGCGAAGCGGCGGTAGTTGTCGATTTACGTTGCCGTTTGTTTCGCTCAGACTTCCGTCACGGGCAGTGATGGGGTTACAGTCTTCGGACGGGCTTGTTGAGCACTTTCGAACAGGTTCGTTCGTTGTACAACTGAAAACAGGCGGCTCCACGGTGCGCTAACACCTGAGGAACCGCCTGCGTCTTCACCTTCTGGTGATCGGTCGCCGCAAAACGATAACGATCATCTGAAGCATTCCAGCTGCCATCTTGGTGCCAAGCATCAAGGTGGCATTGCTGTTTGTAGCGTCGCAGTACATGGATACTGCGGTGAGCATGACAGCAGTCTGATTCAAAAACTTGATCAGGTTACTGTCGGTTCGAGACTCATCTGAGTCTCTTTCTGAGTCCGGGTTCAAGGTCATTTACCTCCCTTCCCGTCACCGTGCCCCAGGGTGGGGTCGGCTCAGTTCTGGGTGGATCGATATCCACGAGTGGAAAGGGCTCGAAAGCGACTCTCCCCTTTTCTCAGGGCTGATTGACCTCTCGGCAGTTGCTTCGAAGACGTTCCGCGTTGTGGTCTCTCAGTGCTCAAGACACTACCGCTTGTGGGCGAGAGAAACACATATCGCGAGATGTTGTGAGTTACATCGTTGAAATTCCCAGGTCGCGCTGGTGAACCCGTCCATTTCGCGTTCCGAGTGCGCCTGAGTCGTTCTGAATCGTCGTGGTCTCTTCCTCGAATGTGCGGGAGATTGAGCGTGTGTCCCCTACGCCTCACGCTAGGAGCCGTACAAGGCCACTGAGTCCCAGCACGGCGCCGATGAAAAGGATCGGTGTTCCTATTTTTGCTCCCATTTCTTCTTTGATGGGGTAACTCACGAGGGCGATGGCGCCACCAATGGACATCAGCAGGAATGCATTCCAGTTCATTGCCGTATGGGATCAGGATCTTCGTCCGGACCGCAACGGGGTCCCCCACCCGAAGATCTCGGTTCTTGAGGACCGGCGTATTTCTTCGGAGCTTCATTCCGGCTGTCCGTTTCTCGGCCGGTGGGGATGTCCGGGCGCGTTGTTAGCATCCATCGGACTAGGAGGTTGTTGTTGTGAAGTACATCGACTCTCCGGGGGCGGCTGAGGTCAACGCGGCTCTTCGGATGCGTGATCTCGGGTTCGTTGATGCCCAAGTTTCAGGGCCTGGTGCTGACGGGGGCATTGATGTGTTCTCGGAGCGCGCGGTTGCGCAGGTGAAGTATCGGGTCGGTTTTGTGGGTCGTCCGGACTTGCAGCGGTTGTTTGGGGCGCGTGGCAATCGGAGCGATCTGCAGATGCTCTTTTTTGCCGGATCTGGTTACAGTCGGCAGGCTGTCGAATACGCCGACGAGGTGGGCATGGCGTTGTTCGTGTACGACGAGATTGGAATCGTCGCGCCTCAGAATGGGTCTGCAGAGAATCTGGTTAACCGGGCTGGGCGACCCGTCCGTGTCACTGATGATCCGGGTGAGCCAGATTTTTACCCTGACGTCGACATCGCTGTTGCTGTCGAGTTGGCACGTAGTTATCGGGCCGAGCAGCATGAAATTCGCGTTGCCGAACACCTGGCGACTCGGGAGCCTGTTCCGCCGTTGATCCCAGTTGATGTGAAGTCAGCGGGAACGGCGGGTCGCCGGACCGAAACGTCAAATGTCTTGTCGTCCAGTGGTGTTGGGGGCCTGGTTCTCGCCCTGGCGGGGGCACTGATTGCGGTTGTTTCTTTCGCTGTCGTAGCTGGCGGGGTCGGTGCGGCGGTCAACAGTGACATGACCGCATCCGGTCGGATATTCAATGCTGTTGCAGCTTTTGTGGTCGCTGCTCTTCTCGGCTTTCTGGCGTACAAAATGATTAGGCGCGGTGTGCGTTGACCGGTAATGAGGTTCGGCAAGCCGTGATGCACACTGATTCCTTGTGATCCGACCTTCACCTGGCAAGTCCATAGACCGAGCGACTCGACGTTCCCTCAAGGACGCTCTGCTGACGCGAGAGTATTTCTGGCGCGGCGCGAAAAGCGAGTCCGCGTTCCTGTCAGACCTGTACCCCCTCAACGAACTCCCCAGCACCGATCCTCGCTATAGGACGGCGTACGAAGACATCCAGAAGCATCGCGAGATGAATAGCGACTGGGCCGATAGCTGGGTGTTCGACGACCCACGTTTCGATCTCATGGGTAGCTCGGACGAGACCTTCTTGGAGTTCGTCGCGCACACAGTACATCCGAGTGTGCGGCCGCGGGCCCTCCAGCGCTCGACCATGCTCATGCAGTTGAATACGGTCCTGGCGGCGAGTGGCTACGAGCTCTACGAGACGACCAGCGCTATCGGATCGGTCACGTTCAGTCATCGCCGCACGTCGATGGCTTCGGATATCGTGCCGCTCGACGGCCCCAAATCACAGGGGCCGATCCACCGCCAGAACATCGGCTCGGGTTCGTACGCACTTGTCTTCTCGTATGTTGATCCGTTTTACGGGATCCCGTTCGCCATCAAACAGGCGAAAAATAACTTGGATGACCGAGAGCGTCAGCGGTTCAAGCAGGAGTTCGACTCCTTGAAGGACTTGAATTCCCCGTATGTGGTCAAGGTGTATCGGTATGACGAGGGTCGCATCGAGTACGTGATGGAGTACTGCGATCAGACGCTCGAAGACTTCATCAAATATCGGACCGGCAAACTGACCTTCGATGCACGGAAACGCATCGCTTTGCAGTTTCTCCAGGGCATGCATCACATTCACGAGAAGGGTCTTCTTCATCGGGACCTGAGCCGGCGCAATGTGTTGGTGAAGCTCTACGACGAAGACGAAGTGTTGGTGAAGATCTCGGACCTCGGCCTGGTGAAGGTCCCGGAGTCCGATTTCACTCATTCAGGGACGGAGATGAAGGGGACCCACCGCGACCCGCAGCTCGAGCACTTCGGTGACTTTGGCCTTCGAAACGAGATGCACGGGATTGGCTACATCCTCCAGTACATATTCACCGGACGAACATCGCTGACTCTAGGACCGGGAGAAATGGGTCGGATCGTCCAGAAGTGCACGGCATCCGACTTGTCGCAGCGTTACGAACAGGTGGTTGACGTGATCACAGACGTCGAAGCTATGGAGGGAGCAGACGCCGTAACTGCATGAGAGATCAGCATTTGGATCTCGTACTTACGGCGTTGTCCTCCGCCCCGCGAATGGGATGGAGGACAACGGGGTCAGGATGTGCGAACGTGTCGGAAAATCAGCTGCCGAAGATCGATCCGAGGGATCCGGTCGCGGGCGGGTCGATGACCGGTGCTGCGGTGACGTTGACCGTCACCTGCAAGGTGGCGGCGGGGGCGGTGCCGTTTGTTGCGGTGACCATGAAGTCGAATTTACCTGCAACGGTGGGTGTTCCGGAAAGAGTCGGAACACCGGTGACGGGATCATTCGCGAACGTCGTTCCCGGCGGAAGCTTCGCCGGATCGACGACGGTCACAGCTGCGGCTGGTGTCCCGGTAACGGCGAAGGTTCGGGTCAAAACAGTTCCGACGGTGCCGGTCAGCGCAACGGGCGCAGTGTCCGCGAATACAGGAGCAGCAGGCGCCAGAGCAACAACCATCGTCACATCGAGTGTTGTGGGTGTTCCGACACCGTTGGCAGCGGTGAGGGTGAAGTCGAACTTTCCTGCGGTGGTGGGTGTTCCGAACAGAACCCCGCCCAAGCTCAGGACGAGACCGTCAGGCACCTTACCCGCGGCAACAGTAACGGCAGGGGATGGCGTCCCGGTGGCAGTGAACGTGCGGGTGAAACTCGTTCCGACTGTGCCGGCCAATGCGACAGGATCAGGGATGGCAGGCGCCGGGACGGTCGCGAAGACCGAGCCGCAGCAGCGGCCCCCAGCATTAGACCACCAGCCCTGACCGCTAATATGCCGCACGGTAACCGCACTATTGACCTCAACCACCTCGGTCAGACCTGCCGACATGTTGGCGGAGGGGTTCCATCCTATGAGACGCACCCAATCGCCCTCGCTGAGGTCTGTGGGCACGACGATCTGACACCACATGCCCACACCATAGGGATGTCGAACGTCGTCGAACCAGGTGTCGAACGTGACGTTCGACATCCACTCGCCGTGCCAGGTGTCCTCGGGCGGGACGCCACCATGATAATCACTCTCCTTGCCCTCATTCACCTGGACAGCAAAAGTGTTCCCCTCCTTCGCGTCTGAGCAGAACCGGGCTTGGTAGGAGGCTGAGGTGTCGACGAAATCTGGAGCTTCGGTGTTCGTGTTGGTGACGGGGGCTGGGGCCGGCGCATCAACCGGCACATCCACGGGCGCGGCAACAGCAGTGGTCGCGCCCGCGAGAGCCAGCACTCCGGAGGTCAGGAGAGCGGCGAGCCCTCGAAAGCGTCGGCTTCGGTGTGGTCGGAGATAGTGATCGAGTAGTGCCATGGTGGTGCGGCCTTTCGAGCAGAATCCACCGGAGAGGGCGGAGCGGCCACTGGAGGCAACCGCGACATAGAACATAACGGACAGTTGCCTTGATGAAATACGGTTCCGTGGCACTCGGTCGTGTTGGAGACTGTCTCGGAATCGATCGTTTTGGCGCCACTGTGCGGCATTGTGCCTTCGTCAACAACGATCAAGAAGGAATTGGCATCCACACATGCACGTCGACACGAAGGCGCCACCCGGATCGCTCGCCTCGCCGCAGAATTCGACTGGACCTGGGCCGTCGACGACCTGGAACCCTTCTGCGCACAGGCTAGATGGGAACTCGTCGAACTCAGGCAAGGTGGCGGCTCGATTCGGACGAACTTTCCATGTCAGCCGGCCGACGGCGTACATGTACAGGCGGAACCGTTCGATGCGCTACATCTCAATCTTCGTCACGGACCTGGCAGATCTAGGTACTCCCAAGGCAGAAGTTCGCTCGCTGCTGGACGAAGGGTTCACGAACCTCGATGTGGCACTTACCGCACTCCTGGGGACAGCCACGAGCGCCGAGCCCGGACCAACGGCAGCTCTCCGGTGGGATCTGCCGAAAGCGGTCATTTCACTGCACCTGAGTGTCATTGCGATCTACGTCAATTTGAAGAGTCCGAAGTATCAGGCATGGGTGGATGAGCCCGAACCGGAGTACGAGGACGAGGACTAGCGATCGAGGTCGGCGAGATCGCATCCGGTGTGGGAACAGGTTTGCGCACTCCTCACGCGAATCGGACCACTCACATCGAATGGTTAGGATCGCGTTAACCCCGCGATGCTGACCGGACGGGCAGTCGTGTCCGTAGTTTTTCGGTGTCCGAATTCGGGCCGTTGCGACCTGTTTCCGGGTGACCATCCGTTATGTTCTGGTGTTGTGGACGCTTCCCCGTGGCCGCGCCGCGCGCTTCGCCGAGGGTGCGGAATACATCCGGAAAAGGGCACACTGGTATGGCCATTCTTCATCGATCGATGTCACCGACGCGGCGGGCTCGACTGTTCGCGTGCGCCGGTGCTGCCGCGTTGGCAGTCACCGCCTTCGTCGCCGCGGCGGGTCCGGCATCAGCGGACACCGTCGTCGGCGCCCCCGTCCCGGTCGGCGTGAGTCCGGTCGGGGTGGCGATCACCCCCGACGGCGGCCACGCCTATGTCACCAACCAGGGCAGCAACTCGGTGCCGGTGATCGAGACCGAACAATCTGCGACCCTCACCGGATTACCCGCCGCCGGTGTCGTCGGTCAGCCCTACCGTCACGCGTTCACCGTCACCGGCCGGCCCGCCCCCACCGTGGCCGTGACCGCCGGCGCTCTGCCCGATGGCCTGACTCTGTCCGCGGAGGGTGTTCTGTCCGGAACCCCCACCACCAGTGGTCGATTCGAGTTAACGGTCACCGCCACCAACGGCATCGGCGATGCTGCGGTGCTGCCGGTCGTTCTCGACATCACCGACACCACGCCCCCTGCGGGGCCCTTCGGATCGCTGGGCAGTGACTCACTGAACTGGACCTTCTGACCAGCCTGGAGCGTCAATAGCACTGTGTTCCGCCGAGTTCGCATGGAGTCACTTCGGAGAGTGGCCGCCCATGTCTTTAGAGCATCGGTCAGCGTCGTCGCCCATCCGGTCGATCGCGAGACACTCCGATCGTTTGCGAGTTTCCTACAAGCTTCGAAAGCCTGCCAGAGCTGAGGTGTCTGGACGAGTGGACTGTCGACGCAGATCGCTAGGCTCTGAAAAAACACCCGACGGCACGACAGACGGAGCAGGGGCATGGGACTTAACGAAGATGAAGTCAAGAAGCAGCTCGGTATCGAGTCTTGGAGAAACCTCTCCAAGGACAAGATGCTGCGGTTCGCCGCGATGATGCCCGACATGGACACTGAGGTAACCCTCAAGATCATCGAAAAGTTCCCAGATTTCAAAGAGTTCGCTCTGGACACGGTGAAGGAGATAGAAAAAGCCCACGAGTCCACGCTCAAGTCAAATGACAAGAGCCAGGATCAGGTCTACAAGGCTCTCCAGGATATTCGCGAGATCCTCAAAGGCGAACTCGACAAAGATGACCTCGACTGGGACCAACGTAAGTTCATCATCGAGCTGGTCCAGGAAACTGGGAAGCTCGCGTTCCAGAAGGATGGCGAAGGTAAGCAGTTCTTGAATACCGTCCTCGGAAAGGTGGCGTTGGTTGGGGGCAGTGTGGTCGCTTTGGGAGTGGTCTTCGTGGGTGGGAAGGTCATGCTCGAACAGCGCGACGACATCGACGCCTGAGTTCCAGCATGAGCCTGAGTTTCAGCATGAGGATGTGAGCCCAACGGCTCGGATCTCAATTTTTCGGAAATCTCAAGGTAGTCATGGACTTTGATCCAGCCGAAGAGTATCGCAAGTCGATGATCGGAATCCTCGCTAACTGTGTCTTCTGAAAATGACAGCCGGGCTGGCTCTGTTCATGTCCGAGAAACGATCGTGTTTGAAACACCAGTGATCGTTGGGTGAGGAGGCGGCCTGGCGGCGCCTCTGCCAGAAACAGGTCTATGCCCGACTCCGACACTCAACCTACCGATCCCATCGCAGTCGGTTCCAGGGTCACCGTGATCCAGACCTCCGGATCACGGTCTCGCGATACCAATATCGGCCGCCGGTCCACAGACTGAGGAAGGGCCTGACCTACGGGGCGTAAGCATCCCATACAGCTCTGAAGAGAGATACGCCGCACTTGCCATGTGCAAGTGCGGGTGAACTATTTGGATGTTGTCGAAGGTCCGATTTACGGGGAAGGTCGACCCGTTCGAGTATCAGCTGTGGAGGATCCAGAGAAATTCACCGAACTCGGCGTCGGATGGGATGAGTCTTTCAAATCTGCGCGCGAACGTTCGATCACACCCGTTGTTCGGTGCGTCGGCTGAAACCTGTCGGACTTATCTGCTTAAGTGAAGTTCTCATTAACACCGCCACAATTGGCGATTTGAAGAAGAGACCAATGAACTCGTTGAAGATCTTTGCCGCTGTCTCTGCTACTGCCGCGCTTCTCGTCGTATCGGGTTGTTCGTCCGATTCCTCCGATGGTGCTGCGGCTTCCTCCGATGAAATTACGACTACCTCCGCTGAAGCTACATCCGCCTCCTCTGGAGCTACGACGCCAGCAAGTGTGTGTTCACAAATCGAAGACGCTGGCATCGGCAAGAACTGCGTACCAGGAAGCACCACGGGGCTCGCAGTGGCAGCAACCGGTGCCTACGATTTCGATCTCCCCTCGGTCCCGGGGGAAGGCGGAACCGTCATGATCTTCGACAATGCCGACATGTACCACAAAACAGTAAAAAGCTATGCCGATGCCGCTTTTCTGGCCGGACCACACCGCTACGGTTAGGAAAATGCGTTGATCTTCGTGCAGATCAACGAAGGACTCTCATCGAGTGATGGAGAAAAAGTCAAGGACATCGTTGACTCCCTGTAGTTCGATTTTGACGCAGCAATCATTTCCGAACTCTCTATCGGATGGTTCATAACCGACCATATTGAAACACGGGAGAAGATTCTGGCCACCAGAACAAAGATGTTCCTGGACCCGTGTCTAAAACTGATGGTTCATTCACGAAAAATCTAGGCTATCTATTAAGGGGCCTTCGTTCACGCGAAAACTCGAACGCAGTCCTCGCTCGACTTGAGAATCGTCTCAGATCCGTAGGCGAAGCAACCGTTGTCGAACCACCCCACCACGACGTGAATGTCCGTTATCTTCCTCGGTAGTGGTTGCAATCTCCTGGCTGCTAGGCGTCCCGCGCACGGATGCTGTCACCACGAAAGGGAGCACATCTGTGAATGGACTCGAAACGCCTACTCGTTTGTCCCGGACCACCGCCACCCTCGGGGTCGGCGCGCTCGCTGCCGCGATCACCTTCGGCAGCGCAGTTGGTACTGCATCAGCCGACACTCCGGTCGCCGACTTCGGCAGTCTCTCGTTCTCGGTGACCAACGGTCCCGACAACACCATCTACGACATCAACGCAATCATCAATCTCCCACCCGGCACACTGCCGCCAGGGATGATGACCCCTCAGATCACGGCGCCCGCCGCGCCCCCTCAACCAGTCGGCGACCCGTTTGCGGGCACCGCATTGGACTTCGTTCTGAGCTTCATTCAGGCTGCGGCCAGATAGCCGACAACAAAAAACGAGGCCACCAACTCTTGTGAGTTCGTGGCCTCGTCTTGTGGTGGGCGAAGGGGGACTTGAACCCCCACGTCCCGAAGGACACTGGCACCTGAAGCCAGCGCGTCTGCCATTCCGCCACTCGCCCGAGCAACGCCGAAACATTATCACGACAAACTTTGAAAGTTCTATTCGTGCAGCTCAGGGCACGAATCAGTGAACATCGAGCACCCAAAAGCCCAGAACCGATACCATGCTGAAACAGCGGCCAGGTACTGCCGAAGCGACATTTGACAGTACCGTGGAACCTGTACAGCAGTTTGGACGACACGCGACAAGGCGGTGCCGGCGCTACTTGCCGAGCATTTTGCCGTCGTAGATGCGAGGCGAGAGGAGGTCCCGATGGGCATCGTGCAGCGTTTCGAACGAAAGCTCCAAGGAGCTGTCGGCGACGCATTCGCGCGGGTCTTCGGTGGTGGTGTTGTGCCGCAGGAAGTAGAGGCGGCGCTCCAGCAGGAGGCACGTGACCGCGTCGAGCACCTCGGCGGCGGAATCCTTCTCGCCCCCAACAACTACGTGATCACCATCAACAACTCCGATCACGAAGAGCTGGCAGCAGATCGCGAACTGACGACAAAAGCTTTCAGCCGACACCTGCAGGATTTCATCCGCGATCAGGGTTGGCAGACGTATGGCGACATCTCGGTCACTTTCGAGCCTTCGCCTACGCTCCACACCGGTCAGTTCCGCACCCGCGGAACCGTCGACCCGGATGGTGACGCCGAGCAGGCATCGCCGCCGTCGCATGTTCCGCAGGTTTCGTCGCGGCCGCCACAACGGCCGCCTCAGCGACCCGCACCGATTGTTCCCCCTGTTTCCAATCCAGTCCCGTCACAACCAGGAGCCGGCCCCATGACGCAGAACTCAGGCTACGAACCAAGCCGCGAACCGGCGGGTCGCCAGCCCGAACCGCAGCAGCCGGCACGGAACGGGTACTCCCACGACGACGGCGGTTACGCCGCTCCGCAGGGCCAGGAAGCGCCGTACCAGAACGGTTACGACCGCGGCGACGGTTACCGCACGGGCGACGACCAGCAGGGCTACAACCAGCAGCAGGGTGGCTACGACCAGCAGGCGTACCCGAACCAGCAGCAGCCGTACGAGCAGGCCGGTTACGACCAGCAGGGCTATGACCAGCAGGGCGGCGGCTACGACCAGCAGGGTTACCAGCAGCAGCCGTACGACCAGCAGGGCTACGGCCAGCAGGCGTACCAGGGTGGGTACGACCAGCAGGGCTACCAGCAGGGCGGCTACGACCAGCAGGGTTACCAGCAGCCCTACAACGGACAGTCCTACGATCAGCCGGGCTACGACCAGCAGAGCTACCAGCAGGGCGGCTACGACCAGCAGGCGTACACACAGCAGCCGTACGAGCAGGGTGGCTACGAGCAGGGCGGCAACTTCGAGCAGACGCAGGCCTACCCGCAGCAGGGTTACGCCCAGCCGCAGGGCGGTTACGCACCGACGGCCCAGAGCCTGACGGCAACCCTGCAGCTCGAGGACGGCAGCGGACGCCACTTCCAGCTTCGCGACGGCAGCAATGTCATCGGTCGCGGCCAGGAAGCTCAGTTCCGCCTCCCGGACACCGGCGTCTCACGCCGCCACATCGACATCCGTTGGGACGGCCGCACCGCGATGCTGTCCGATTTGGGATCCACGAACGGCACCACCGTCAACGGAGCACCGGTCCAGGACTGGCAGCTGGCAGACGGCGACATCATTCGCGCAGGTCACTCGGAGATTCTGGTTCGCATTCTCTGAGCTGAGAAACGGACGCCAGGATTTTTCCGATAACAATCGAACATTCGGCGGTCCGTCGGCGCGCCGCCGTCACGCGGCTGTCAGTATCGTGATCTTCGGGGCCCAGAGCCCCCTATGATGCTGCCAGTCGACAATGCTCGAACCCCGCTGCGGCGGGGCTCGAGCCATAGAAGGAGGTGGACAGCCGTGCAGGGCCTGATTCTGCAACTCACACGGGCGGGCTTCCTGCTCCTACTGTGGCTGTTCGTCTGGGCAGTCCTCCGCACTCTCCGCTCCGACATCTATGCCGGTTCCGGGGTCAGGGTTCCGCCGCGGTACACCCGTGCCGGAAAGGTCCTGCCCTCGCTGGGCAAGGCGAAGGTGCCTCGGTACCTGGTGGTCACGCAGGGCGCCCTCGCCGGTACCCGCATCACCCTGGGCTCACAGCCGGTCATGATCGGCCGCGCCGACGATTCGACGCTCGTTCTCACCGACGATTACGCGTCGACGCGCCATGCGCGGCTCTCGCAGCGCGGCGCTGATTGGTACGTCGAGGATCTCGGTTCGACCAACGGCACCTATCTGGACCGCGCCAAGGTCACCACTGCGGTGCGCGTCCCGCTGGGCACCCCGGTTCGCGTCGGCAAGACGGTAATCGAGCTACGCCCGTGACCCTTGTTCTCCGCTACGCGGCGCGCAGCGACCGCGGTCTCGTGCGCTCCAACAACGAAGATTCCGTGTACGCCGGTGCACGCCTGTTGGCCTTAGCCGACGGTATGGGCGGACACGCGGCCGGTGAGGTCGCGTCGCAGTTGATGATTGCCGCCCTGGCGCATCTCGACGACGACGAGCCCGGCGAGGATCTGCTCGGCAAGCTCGAGGCAGCCACCCGCGAGGGTAACGATTCCATCGCCGATCACGTCGAGGAAGAACCCGAACTCGACGGCATGGGCACCACGCTCACCGCGATCCTCTTCTCCGGCAGCAAGCTCGGTCTCGTGCACATCGGCGACTCGCGCGCCTACCTTCTGCGCGACGACCACCTGACGCAGATCACCCGCGACGACACTTTCGTGCAGTCGTTGGTCGACGAGGGCAGGATCACCGCCGAACAGGCACACACGCACCCGCAGCGATCCCTGATCATGCGGGCGTTGACCGGCAACGAGATCGAGCCGACGCTCACCGTGCGCGAAGCCCGCGCCGGCGATCGTTACCTGCTCTGCTCCGACGGCCTCTCCGACGTGGTCAGCGACGAGACCATCGAGAACACGATGCGCGAGGGCTCGCAGGAGCAGTGCGCCGACCGTCTCATCGAATTGGCGCTGCGCAGCGGCGGTCCCGACAACGTCACCGTCGTCGTCGCCGATGTCATCGACCTCGACTACGGCCAGTCGCATCCCATCGTCGCGGGCGCCGCGTCGACGGAAGAGGAAGAGGACGCCCCTCCCCCCAACACCGCTGCCGGCCGCGCCGCTGCCATGCGTCCGCCGCGCGCGACGCCCAAGCGAGTTGTCTCCCAACCCGAACCGGAACCGAAGAAGAAGCGGAACCGGTTGTGGTGGGTGGTCCTCGCCGTGGTGCTGATCGCGCTGGTCGGCGTCGGCGCTGTGATCGGCCGCGCCGTCATCCGCAACAACTACTACGTCGGCGAAGACAACGGCCGCGTGACGGTGCTGCGCGGAATCCCCGGTTCGGTGCTCGGCTACTCGCTGCAAGACGCGGATCTGGTGGGTTGCGTCGGCGACGACGACGTCCTGACCCTCGTCTCCCCCGACGCGATTCCCAGCAACTGCAACATCCTCGAAGTGACGGATCTGCAGCCGTCTGCGCAGGAGCAGGTGCGCGCCGGGCTGCCGTCCGGCAAGCGTGAAGATGCGCAGAGCCAGATGATCCGTCTCATCGGCGGCGATCTGCTGCCTCGTTGTGAGCCGGTTCCGACGACGACGGCCACGCCCACTCCCCCGCCGGCACCGGAGACCACGCCGCCCCCCGCACCACCCGCGGATCCTGCTGCACCGACGACGGCAGCACCCACGACTACGCCGACGCCGACCGAAGTTCCCGGTCAGACTTGCAGGACGGTCAACTGATGTCGTCCAACGCAGCTGCGGGGACGGCTTTTCCGAGTCCGCCCGGAGGTTTTGCCCCGGCGCCGGTCCAGTCGACCCGTCGAAACATGGAGCTGCTGCTCCTGGGCTTTGCCGTCATCATCACGACGGTCTCGCTTCTGCTCGTCGAGGCGAGCCAGGAACAGAAGATCACTCTCGATCTGGCCAAGTACGCGCTCGCGTACACGGGCTTGTTCCTGATCGCGCACTTGGCAATTCGGCGGTATGCGCCGTACGCCGATCCGCTGTTGCTGCCGATCGTCGCCCTGCTCAACGGCCTCGGGTTGGTGCTCATCCACCGACTCGACCTCGCCGACGAACAGACAGCGCTCTACAACGGCGTCGAGGCACCGTCTCCGGATGCGAACCAGCAGGTCATGTGGACTGCATTGGCGATCACCGGTTTCGTGCTGCTGCTCGTGTTCTTGAAGGACTACCGCCTGATGGCGCGGTTCAGCTACACACTCGGCCTCGCGGGCCTGGTGTTCCTGGCGATTCCCGCGATCCTGCCGGCGAAGTTCTCGAGCGTGAACGGCGCGAAGATCTGGATTCGCCTGCCCGGATTCAGCATTCAGCCAGGTGAGTTCGCGAAGATCCTGCTCATCATCTTCTTCGCGTCAGTGCTCGTCGCCAAGCGCGACCTGTTCACCTCGGCCGGTAAACACTTCCTAGGCATGGACTTTCCGCGTGCCCGCGACCTCGGCCCGATCCTGCTCGCCTGGATCGTCTCGGTGGGCGTGCTCGTCTTCGAAACCGACCTCGGTACGTCGCTGCTGCTCTTCAGCACCGTGCTGGTGATGCTCTACATCGCGACCGAGCGTGTGGGCTGGCTGGTGATCGGCGGCGGACTGCTCGCCATCGGATTCTTCTTCGCCTACAAGATGTTCGGACACGTGCGCGTTCGCGTCGACACCTGGCTGGACCCGCTCGGCGACTACGCCAATACCGGTTATCAGATCTCGCAATCGCTGTTCGGCCTGGCCACCGGTGGTATCGCCGGAACAGGTCTGGGCAGCGGCCGCCCCAACCAGGTGCCGTTCGCGAAGACGGACTTCATCATCGCGACCATCGGCGAAGAGCTCGGCCTGATCGGCCTGGCCGCTGTGCTGATGCTGTTCCTGCTCCTCATCGTGCGCGGCCTGCGTACGGCGTTGGCCGTGCGCGACAGCTTCGGCAAACTGCTCGCCGCCGGTCTGTCGTTCACGATCGCGATCCAGATTTTTGTCGTCGTCGGCGGCGTCACCAAGCTGATCCCGCTGACGGGTCTGACAACACCGTTCATGTCGTACGGCGGCTCGTCGCTGCTCGCGAACTACCTACTGCTGGCCATCCTCGTCCGGATCTCGGACGCGGCTCGTGCGCCGGTAGTGACGAAGAAGAAAGGTCCGCCCCCAATCGCTGACGCCAATACCGAGATGATGCCGCGCGTATGAACACTCCACTGCGCCGCGTCGCGATGGCCGTCATGGTGATGGTCGTCGCGCTCCTCGCCAACGCCACGTACGTACAGGTCATCAAAGCTGACGACCTGCGAGCCGACCCGCGCAACTCGCGGGTGCTGCTCGACGAGTACTCACGCCAGCGAGGTCAGATCTCGGCTTCCGGTCAGGTGCTTGCCGCCTCCCGCGCCACCGACGACCGGTACAAGTACCTGCGCGAGTATCCGAATCCGTACCCGTACGCACCGGTCACGGGCTTCTACTCGATGCAGTACGGCAGCGCCGGCCTCGAGCGCACCGAGGATCCGATTCTCAACGGCTCGGACAACCGGTTGTTCAGCCAGCGCTTCTTCGACCTTGTGTCCGGACGCGATCCGCGCGGCGGCAACGTCGTCACGACGCTCAATCCGGCGATGCAACAGGTGGCGTACGACCAGCTGACCAGTAAGGGTTACACCGGTTCCGTCGTCGCCATCGAGCCGAGCACCGGACGCATCCTGACGATGGTCAGCACTCCGAGCTACGACCCGAACCTGCTTGCCAGCCACGACGGCGCCGAAACCACGAAGGCGTGGGACGAGCTCAATGCCGATCCCAACGATCCGCTGGTCAACCGCGCGATCTCGCAGACCTACCCGCCCGGCTCGACGTTCAAGGTGCTCACCACGGCCGCAGCTCTTGGCAACGGTGCGACGCCGGACGACCAGCTGACCGCGGCTCCGCAGATCACGCTGCCCGGCACCAGCACGACCCTCGAGAACTACAACGGCAGCACGTGCGGCCCCAACCCGACGGCGTCGTTGCGCGACGCGTTCGCGCGCTCGTGCAACACGGCGTTCGTCGAACTGGGCATCAAAGACGGCGCCGACGCCATCAAGGACGAGGCCAGCGCCTTCGGTATCGGACCCAACACTCCCGCGATCCCGCTGCCGGTTGCAGACAGCACGGTCGGCGACATCTCCGACGACGCGGCTCTCGGCCAGACCAGTATCGGCCAGCGCGACGTCGCGGTGACCCCGCTCGAGAATGCAGTGATCGCCGCGACCGTCGCCAACGGTGGTGTGCGGATGCAGCCCAACCTGATCTCCCAGTTGCAGGCGCCCGATCTGACCGATCTCAGTACGCCGTCACCGGTGTCGATGGGTCAGGCGATCTCGCCGGCAGTGGCCGCAACGCTGACTGATCTGATGATCGGCTCGGAGAACTTCACCGGCGGCGACGGCAAGATCCCCGGAGTTCAGATCGCGTCCAAGACCGGTACCGCCGAGCACGGCGTGAACCCGCGGGAAACTCCGCCGCACGCCTGGTACATCGCTTTTGCACCGGCGCAGAATCCGACGGTCGCCGTGGCCGTCATCGTCGAGAACGGTGGTGACCGCGGACTTGCCGCTACCGGTGGCTCGGTTGCTGCGCCGATCGGTCGTGCAGTCATCGCAGCCGGAATCCAAGGGGGCTGAACCGTGGCGTTGAACAACGGCGCTTTGATCGCCGATCGTTACCGATTGATCCGTCTCATCGCCACCGGTGGGATGGGTCAGGTGTGGGAAGCCACCGACTCCCGGCTCAACCGTCGCGTCGCCGTCAAGGTACTCAAGTCCGAGTTCTCTTCCGATCCGGAGTTCTTGGAGCGCTTCCGCTTCGAGGCCCGCACCACCGCACAGCTCAACCATCCCGGTATCGCCGGAATCTACGACTACGGCGAGACCCGCGACAGCTCGGGCGATTCCACGGCGTACCTGGTGATGGAACTCGTCAACGGTGAGCCGCTCAACGCTGTCCTGGCACGCGTCGGCCGCCTGGCGGTTCCGCATGCCCTCGACATGCTCGAGCAGACCGGCCGCGCCCTGCAGGTCGCACACGACGCCGGTGTCGTGCACCGCGACGTGAAGCCGGGCAATATCCTCATCACGCCTACTGGCCAGGTGAAGATCACGGACTTCGGCATCGCCAAGGCCGTCGAGAACTCTCCTGTCACGCGCACGGGAATGGTGATGGGCACCGCCCAGTACATCGCGCCCGAGCAGGCCCTCGGTCAGGACGCGACCGCGGCGAGCGACGTGTACTCGCTGGGAATCGTCGGATACGAAGCACTTTCGGGTCGACGCCCGTTCACCGGTGACGGCGCGCTGACCGTCGCGATGAAGCACGTGCAGGAAACCCCGGCGCCGATGCCGGCCGACCTGCCGCCGAACATCCGCGAGCTCATCGACATCACGTTGACCAAGGATCCGGCCGGCCGCTACGCCAGTGGCGGTGAGTTCGCCGACGCCGTCGCAGCCGTTCGGGCAGGGAGGCGTCCACCGCCGCCCGGTCTGCTCGCCACCGGTGCCGCGAGCGCGTTGCCGGCGACGGGTGCCACGCAGGTCATGCCGCCGACGTACGCGGGCCCGGTGACGGGCGCAGCTGTTGCGGACGACGCGGCAGCCGGCGGAATGACCAGTGGGCAGAAGGCCGTGGCATGGGCCGGCGGCGGATTGATCTTGTTGGCGTTGATCATCGGCGGAGTCTGGATCGCGACCGACGGTCCGAGCGACCCGACGCCGCCCGTCGTCACGTCCACGACATTGCCGACCACGACGACGACCAAGCCCACCACGACGACGACTCGGCCGACGACGACAACCACCGAGCCGACAACAACGACGACTCGGCCGACGACAACCACGACCGAGCCGACAACCACCACGACAACGCCGACCACGACAACAACAACTCCGACGACCACAACCACCACCACGACGACAACGACGACCACAACGACCACTGAGCCGTTGGCGGATCCCGGAGACGCTGAAGAACCGCTAGGACAAGACCAATGACGACACCCCGCAATCTCTCCTCCCGCTACGAGCTGGGTGAGATTCTCGGCTTCGGCGGAATGTCCGAGGTTCACCTGGCGCGCGACCTCCGACTCAGCCGCGACGTCGCGATCAAGGTGCTGCGTGCAGACCTCGCGCGCGATCCCACGTTCTACTTGCGGTTCCGTCGTGAGGCGCAGAACGCTGCTGCGCTGAACCATCCGGCGATCGTGGCCGTCTACGACACCGGTGAAGCCGAGACCGACGCCGGGCCGCTGCCGTACATCGTCATGGAGTACGTCGACGGCGACACGTTGCGTGACATCGTGCGCAGCACCGGGCCGATGGCTCCGCGCAAGGCGATGGAAGTGATCGCGGACGTCTGTGCCGCTTTGGACTTCAGCCACCGCAACGGCATCGTGCACCGCGACGTCAAGCCCGCCAACATCATGATCAACCGTGCCGGCGCCGTGAAGGTGATGGACTTCGGTATCGCCCGTGCCATTTCCGACGCGTCGAGCCCGATGACGCAGACGGCCGCCGTGATCGGCACCGCTCAGTACCTCTCGCCGGAGCAGGCGCGAGGTGAGCAGGTGGACGCGCGTTCGGACGTGTACTCGCTCGGTTGTGTGCTGTTCGAGATTCTGACGGGCGAGCCGCCCTTCAAGGGTGATTCACCGGTCGCCGTGGCGTACCAGCATGTTCGTGAAGATCCGCAGACGCCGTCGGAGATCAATCCCGACATTCCGCGCGAGCTGGATTCGATCATTCTCAAGGCGATGAGCAAGAACCCGGCCAACCGCTACCAGAGCGCCGGCGACATGCGCAGCGACTTGGTACGTGTCCTGGGCGGTCAGCGTCCGAGTGCTCCGATGGTGATGAACGACGAGGACCGCACCACCATCCTCGGCGCCGTCGGCTCCGACACCGGGAACTACCGCACTGCTCCCGATCCGGTCGAGCCGGTTGCTGCGAGGACAACTCGCGCTGCCGAGCCGCCTGCCAAGAAGAAGGGCGGACGCTACGCCCTGATGGGCATCGCGGCGCTTCTGGTGATCGGTCTGGTGACGTTCTTCCTCATTCGGGTGAACTCGCCGAAGGTCGAGATGGTGACCGTTCCGGGTGACCTCACCAACCAGCCCGCCGACGTCGCCGAGGCGACGCTGACAAACGCCGGATTCCAAGTGGAGCGTCAGCAGAAGACGGACAAGGTGATCGCCGCCGGAAACGTCATCACGACGCGTCCGGTTGCCGGGGTGCGCATCGAGAAGGGCAGCACCGTCACCATCGACGTGTCCACCGGACCCGAGCAGGTCGCGATCCCGCGCCTGACCGGGCTGAGCCAGGACGACGCGGAGAAGAAGCTCAACTCCGTCGGACTCCGACTTGATCCGACCATCGGCAAGGCGGCGTCGACCGTCGCCGAGGTCGACAAGATCGTCAATCAGGACCCGGCCGTCGGAGTGTCGGTTGTTCTCGATTCCGCGGTCTCGATCACCGTCGGCACCGGACCGGAGCAGGTTCGTGTCCCGGATGTCACCGGTCAGCGTGAAGAGGTGGCGAGGCCCAACATCGAAGGTGCCGGGTTCGTCGTCCAGATCACGGAGATCGATTCGGGTCTGCCGAAGGGGCAGGTCGTTTCGACCGACCCGACCGGTGGCACTTCGGCCACCAAGGGTTCGACCGTGACGCTACGAGTGTCCAACGGCAACCAGGTCGCGATGCCTGATCTGACCAACAAGACGGTGTCGGAGGCGTTGAGCACGCTTCGCGCAGCCGGTTGGGCGGGAACCGCTTCGCAGCTGGTGCAGAACCAGAGCACGACGCTCACCCCGGAAATGGTGGGCAAGATCGTCTCGCAGACCCAGCCTCCGGGCTCGGAGATCTCCAAGGACGCGGTCATCACCGTCAGCGTCGGAGCGCTCGGAATCCCCGGCCGCTAGCAAAGCGAAAAAGTGCCTCCCGGAGATTTCCGGGAGGCACTTTTTTGTTGACAGGTGTCAGAGAATTGCGGGCAGGGCTCCACCGAGCGCCGACGCGACCTCGGCCTCGAGAGCTGCGACGAGCCCTTCCGGAGGCGCCTCACCGCAGACTGCGAGCCAGTTCGCGAGCATCCGGTGTCCACCCTGAGTGAGGACGGACTCCGGGTGGAACTGGACGCCGTGAATCGGCAGTTCGCGGTGACGCATCGCCATCACGACGCCGCTCTCGGTGTGGGCGGTCACCTCGAGTTCCTCGGGAATGGTGTCCTCGAGAACCGTCAGCGAGTGGTAGCGGGTAGCGGTGAACGGATCGGGCAGTCCGGCCAGGACGCCGACGTCCTTATGGTGAACCAGACTCGTCTTGCCGTGAAGCAGTTCGGGCGCGCGGTCGACGGTTCCGCCGAAAGCCGCACCGATCGCCTGGTGTCCGAGGCAGACGCCGAGCAGCGGAGTCTTGGTGTCGGCGCAGACCTTCACCAGATCCATCGTCGCTCCCGCGCGCTGCGGAGTTCCGGGGCCCGGGCTCAGGAGAATGCCGTCGAACTGCGCTACTGCACCTTCGAGGTCTGCCGTCAGTTGTGGATCGTCGTTGCGCCAGACCACGGCTTCGGTTCCGAGCTGGCCGAGGTACTGCACCAGGTTGAACACAAAGCTGTCGTAGTTGTCGACGACGAGAATCCTCATGAGAGCAGGGTAAACGCCTGTGCTATCCGCCGGTATAGGCGGGGACCGTGATCTGCGACGGCGTCGCCTGCGTGTACCCGAGGCCGAAGCGGGTCGCGTACTGCTTGTAGATCCGAATGCCCGGTTCGGCGGCGAGGGCCGCCTCGAGGCGCGCAACGTCACCGATGGCGCTCATCACGTAGGGCGGGCTGTAGGTACGTCCGTGAAGAAGAAGAGTGTTTCCGATGCACCGCGGCGCCGACGTACTGATGATCCGTTGGTCCTGCATGCCCACCGCTTCGGCCCCGCCGGCCCACAGCGCGTTCAGGACGCTCTGGACGTCCTGCTGATGCACGACGAGGTCGTCCGGGGTGGCGTCGACCGGGTACTTGCCTTCGGCGTTGCGTGGGGCGTCCGTCATCGTGACCACGACGCCGGGGCCGGTCATCTCCGTCAGTCCCGCGTCGGCGGAGATGTTCTTGATGTCACCGAGCGCGGCGGCCACTCCGGCGTCGGACCGAGCCGCGTCTTCCTGCAGCGAATCGAGCTGAGCGGCAAGTTCGTCCCGGTCGGCCGAAACTTTTTCGGCATTGGCCTGGGCGCTGCGGACCAGATCGGAGAGCCTGGTGCTTTCGGTGACCTGCAGCTGGTTTTCCTCGGCGGATCGTTGCGCCGTGGCGACCATCAGACCGGCTACCAGGCAGACGGCAAGTACACCGATGTGCCAGACGGTTCGTGAAGATTCACCCGAAGACACGTGGCTCCTCCCGGATTGTGCAGGTCGGCCGGTGACCAACTGGACACAGCTACGTTAGCGTGTAGGTAACACATGCAGGTCACACCGTAGAGCGAGGACGTCATGCCCAAGTCGAAGGTCCGTAAGAAGAACGACTACACAGTCAACCCGGCAAACCGCACTCCGGTGAAGGTGAAGATGGGTCCGTCGAGCACGTTGTACGTCTCGGTGATGCTCGGATTCATGCTTGTCGGCCTGGCGTGGTTGATTGTGTACTACTTGGCCGCGGATTCGATCACGTGGATGAACGACTTGGGAAACTATAACTTCCTCGTCGGCTTCGGTTTCATGGTTGTCGGCCTTGTCATGACCATGAGATGGCGCTGACCAGCGAGTATCTGATTCGACCCGGATCGTGACCGTCATTCAATTACATGGGTGTCATTCATCCCCATTGTGGATAACTCCTGTGGACAACCTAGGAAGTTATCCACATGCTCGAGGATGAATTTCATCCACAGCCTCGTGACAACGTCACGGAGGTGATCTCGTGGGCCACTCCGATGGGTGTTGTCTACGCGATGTTCGGCGGCGGAATTGCCCTCGCGATCGCCTCGATAATCGCGCCCACGGAGCCTGCCGGACGCTTCCTGCTCGCCCTCGCGGTGATCGGGCTGTTCGTGATGGGCGGACTCGCCCTGCGTCAGCGTCCCCGCCTGGCTGTGATCGAAGACGCGGGAACCAAGTCGATCGCGGTGCAGCGATTGCGCGCCCGCCACGAGTTCACCCGCGAACAGATCGACCGCGTGCGTCTCGTCCGCTACCCGCGTCTGGGTCGACGCGTCCCGATGCTCGAGATCGACATCGTCGACCGTCCCACCGACACGGAGAAGCTGTTGATCTTCGGACGCTGGGATCTCGGCACGTCACCGGAGGACGTCCTGGACGTGCTCGCCGTCCACGGTTTGGTGCCGCCCGAGAAATAAGCGCTGGTTACATGGCCAGTGCCGCGAGGTCCGGCTGCACGATGTCGAGAGCCTGCTGCGGCACCGCGACTGCGTCGCTCGACCATCCCCAGATCGAGTACAGCTCACGGCCGGGGTCGGTGTATCCGTCGCGGCCGTGCAGTACCCGGTAGTTGTCGATGCAGATCATCTCGCCGGCTTCGGCGCGGAACATCGGACCGCTGTCTCGCACGTGAATCACAGCCTCACTCCACTGCTTCACCAGCGGCCACTGCGCTACTTCCGATTCACCGGCGATCGGCGCGAGGTACGGGTGATAGCGAACCTGGTTGCGTCCACTCGGCACCGTCCTGGCGATCGGCGCAAATGTGTTCTGCGGGAAGTTCGGTTCCGAATGGTCGATGTCTGTGCTCCAACAGAATTCGGCCAGCTCCGCTGTTGCGGGATCGAAGGCGAGCAATTGGGTCAGTTTGACCGCGTCGATGAGAAACGAGTCGCCGCCACTCGGGTACGCCGGGCGCTTGCACCACAGAAACAGGTAATCGGGAGCGTAATCGCCGAACGCGAAACCGTCGTTGTGGGCGGTCATCCGCTCGCCGGAGAAACCGAACGAGCGCTTGCGGCCGCGTTCGTCCACCGGTTGCGTGTCGACGACAGCGGCTTCGGCATCCTGACTTTTGGCGCTCGCCTCGAACTGGCGGCCGACGCGAATGCACTTCTCACCGAGCAACTTCGACGCGAAGGCAATGGCATCTTCCTCGGTGTGCAGGCCACCGAACACCGCGGCGCCGTCGAGAGCGATTGCCGCCCGGACGGCCTCGACCGTCTCCACGCGCCGCGGAACAACACTTGCCAGCGTCAAATCGGAAGAGAACATTCATGACTCCATACGTCGAGTTGGCCAAACGGTTCAACTCGAGCGTAGGAACTCGTCATTTCGACGGCGTAACTCCGGAAACCGATTCGGTTACGGAGCCAGCCTTTCAGATCACCTTGCCCGGGTTCATGATTCCGTGAGGGTCGAGTGCGCCCTTGATTGCATGATGCATCGCGACGACGGCCGGTGACAGTTCCTGTTCCAGGCCACCCATCTTCAGTAGGCCGACGCCGTGCTCACCGGTGACGGTTCCGCCCAACTCGAGGGCGTTGTCGATGATCTCGGCAAAAGCGGCCTGAGCGCGCCTCCGCGCCGCTTCGTCGTCGTGTGGCGTGATCAGCAGCGGGTGCAGGTTGCCGTCACCCGCGTGCGCGATGTTCGCGATGTGCGTGTCGTGCCGGGCCGAGATGGCCTCGATGCGCGCCAACATCTCCGGAACCGCCGCCTTGGGGACACAGATGTCCTCGGTGAGCACCGGGCCGAGCCGCTCGAGGGCGGGGTATGCCAGACGCCGGGCGGAGAACAGGGCGTCGGCTTCCTCCTGGTCGGTGGATCTCGCGCTCCAGGTAGCCCCGGAACGGTTGAAACAGGCCAACATTCGCTCGGCTTCGGCGTCGCCGATCTCGCCCGGTGTGTCGATTCGGCCGAGCAGGACCACCTCGGCATCGGCCGAGAGGCCCATGTTCTTCCAGGCATCGACGGCAAGCAGGCACTGCCGATCGATCAACTCGAGGGCCGACGGCGTGAGACCGTCTGCGGCGACGGCTTCGACGGCCTTGCCCGCAGCAACGATGGAGTCGAAGTATCCGACGATGGTGCGTTCGGGATCGCGCTGAGGACGAAGCTTGACGGTCACCTCGGTGATCACCCCGAGAGTGCCTTCGGAGCCGACCATGAGTGCCGAGAGATCAAACCCAGCCACTCCCTTGGCAGTTCGACGCCCGAGCCGAACCAGCTCACCGGTTCCGGTGACCACCTGCATGCCCAGTACGTAGTCCTTGGTGACGCCGTACTTGACGCAGCACAGGCCGCCGGCATTGGTCGCGACGTTGCCGCCGATCGTCGACCAGGGTGCGCTCGCCGGATCGGGTGGATACCAGAGGCCGTGCTCGGCGCAGGCGTCGCGGAGGTGATCGTTGACCACTCCGGGTTCGACCACGGCCAAACGCTCGAGGGTGTTGATCTCCTTGATGGCGTTCATCGCGTCGAAGGCGATCACGACGCCGCCGGCGACTGCGTTGGCTCCGCCCGACAGACCGGTTCCGGCGCCGCGCGTGACGACGGGCGCACCGTGGGCGATGCACGCCTGCACAACTGTCTGTACCTGCTCGGCTGTGCGCGGGCGGACCACTGCGACAGGCATCTCGTAGGGAGCCCACTCGGCGTCGTCGTGGATGTAGCTCGCCATGATGTCGGGGTCGGTGATCAGTCGATCCGCATCGATCTGCGAGCCGAGCGCCTCGAGGAGTGTCATGTCTCCACGATAGTGACGGCGGCTACATCGCCCCATGTAGATTAACTCCGAGAAACCGGAAACTGTATGGACATTCTCTCCATACTCATCATTGGTCTGACGAGTTGGTCTGACAAGGGAGCGCGGATGCACGAGAACTGGCTACAGCTTCTCCTGGCCGAGGCATCCACCGAGGAACTGATCGAACACCGCGATCAGTTGGCCGCTGGGTCAGGCCCCGAGGTCGCCGCCGAGATCGAGCGAGAAGCCCGATCGGCACTTCAACTACGAAGTCTCCTGGCTCAGCGCCGACAGCGCGCCACCGAACTCGGGGCACTCAACGACATCGCGTCGCTGCTGACCACGATGCACGATCACCACGCCCTCCTGCAGGAGATCGTGGATCAGGCCAAACGACTACTCGGCGTGGACCTTTCGTACCTTGCTCTCATTCACGACGACATCTTGATCATCGAAGTCACGAGCGGTGCGTACACCTCCCAACTGCTCGGCCTCACGGTTCCGTTCCGCGAAGGTCTGATCGGTCGCGTAGTCGAGAACTCTTCTCCCGCTTGGTCTTCCGACTATCGAAACGACCCCTCGTTTGCACACATCGGGCCCGCCGACGACGCAGCGCGAGCGGAGAACATGCGCGGCCTGTTGGCCGTGCCGCTGACCTTGAACGGCAAGATCCTGGGTGCGCTGTGCGCGTGCAAACGTCAGGAGCGCCGATTCGGCAACGAGGAAGTTGCGTTGCTGTCCGCCCTCGCAGCTCATGCCTCGGTGGCGATCGAGAATGCCCGCTCTCTCGAACGCTATCGCGCGACGGTTGCAGAAGTGAATGCAGCGAACACCGAACTTGCTAAGCGCACAGCACTTCTCGAACAGACACTGACTTGGGATCGTTCGCTCACACAAGTTGTCCTGCGCGGCGGTGGAGTCCGTGAACTCGTGGAGGAAACCTCGGCGTCGACGGGTTCGCCGGTGTTCTTCGTGACCGGAACATCCGAGATTCCACCGGGACTGCAACGGGTGAGCGAGAGCGTGCATCGGGTCTTCGACATCTTTGCCGCCGACCGACGCGAGCAGGAGGTGACGCTGATCGTCGGTGAGCAGTTCCTGTTCGCCACCGAAGTACGCAGTGCCGGTGACCAACTCGGAGTTCTGTTCCTACTCTCGCGCCAGGAACCCACCGCCGCCATGAGATTGGCACTCGAAAGGTCAGCTCCCGCCATTGCGCTGGCACTGGTCGGCGAACGGGCGGCCAGGGAAGCTACCCGTCGGGCACGCGACGCATTTCTGGTCGATCTGATCACCAGGCCTGCGCCGACGCCAGCCGAGGTCACCGGTCAGTTCCGCCTGGCCGGGCTCAATCCTGACCGCTCGTACACCGTCGTGGTGGCCCGCCCGGCCGACGCCGTCGACCGTACGCGTCGCAGTATCGAGGAAATTGCATTCCCGTCAGGAACCGTTGTTGCCGAACATGGTTCACGAGTCATCACACTGATTCCCGGAATGTCACCGGCAGCAGTTGCGGCGGCGTGGGTGCAGCCGGCGGAGAACCCGACCGTCGGAATCGCCGATCCGGCGGTGGGAGCGGAAGGTCTGGCGCGAGCGTATGTCGAGGCGCAGCACACCGTCGACGTCCTCGAGACTCTCGGTCGGGCCTCCCACGTGGAACCGGCAAGTTCACTCGGCATCTACCGAATTCTCCTCAGCCGCACCGGCCGCGAAGAACTGGAAGCCCTGACAGAGCGTTCCCTCGGTCCTCTCCTCGAGGAGGAGCAACGACGCGGCGTTCCGCTATTGGACACCCTCGCGTCGTACCTGTCACACAATTGCAAGCACTCCGCGACCGCCGCCGCGCTCGCGATTCACGCCAACACTCTGTACCAACGGCTCGAGTCGATCGACAGGTTGATCGGTACACAGTGGCGTCAGCCGGACCAGGCGCTCGATCTTGCGCTCCTGATCCGGCTGCGTGCCAGTGCCGGGAAACTCGGTCAGATCTGAGCGGGCTTGCTCGATCGCTTTGCCAGTGCCACCACAAGGATTGCGGCACAGAGCATCACGGCGCCCACCACCCACAGTCCTGCCTTGGCATTTCCGGTCACATCGGTGAGCCAGCCGGTGATGTACGGAGCACCGAAGCCCGACGCGTTGCCGATCGAGTTGATCATGGCGATGCCCGCGGCCGCGCTGGCACCCGTCAGGAACGTGGTGGGAAGGTACCAGAATACGGGGAGTGCACACAGCACGCCGACGGCGGTGAGCGAGACCGCGATCATGACGGTGAACGGTGAATCCAGGTACAGCGCAATCGGAATTGATACCGCGCCCAGGAGCGTCGGGGCTGCAACGTGCCACATTCGTTCACCGGTCTTGTCGGAATGGCGGCTCCACAGCACCATCGCGACAGCGCCGATCGCGTAGGGGACGGCCACGATCAGGCCTGTCTCGACGAGCGAGAAATCGGTGTTGAACGTCTGCTTGAATCCCGCGACGATGCTGGGCAGGAAGAAGCTCAAAGCGTAAAGGCCGTACGTGATTCCGAAGTAGACCAGACCGAAACCGATGACGCGGGGATCGCGCAGGGTCTTGCCGGCGGACTGGTGACCGGCGTCGCCGAGTTCTTTCTCCTCGTCGGCCATGGACTTCATCAGCCAGGTGCGCTCCTCGAGGGTCAACCACTTTGCGTCGGCGGGACGATCGGTGAGGTAGAACCAGACGACAAACGCCAAGATCACGGCGGGCAGACCCTCGATCAGGTACATCACGCGCCATCCGGCGAGGCCGAACAGTCCGTCGCCGTACTGGATGATGGCCGCCGAAAGCGGGGCGCCGAGCGCCGACGAGAGCGGAAGCGTCAGCAGGAACAAGCCCATCAGGCGTACGCGGTACTTCTTCGGGAACCAGAAGGTCAGGTAGAGAAGAACTCCGGGGAAGAAGCCGGCCTCGGCGATTCCCAGCAGAATGCGGAGGAAATAGAGGCTGCCCACGTTGGGCACGAATGCCAGCGCAGCGGCGAGGATGCCCCAGGTGAGCATGATCCGCGCGATCCACAGCCGGGCGCCGAAGCGGTGCAGGGCCAGGTTGCTCGGCACCTCGAACAACAGATAGCCGACGAAGAAGAGTCCGGAGGCGAGGCCGAACATCGTCTCGGTCATCCCGAGGTCGGCGCTCATGGTGAGCTTCGCGAAGGCGATGTTCGTACGATCCAGATAGTTCACGAAATAGAGCAGGATCAGGAAGGGAATCAGCCGGCGCGCTACCTTCTTCACCACGCGAGATTCGATCTCGCTCGGCGCAACCCCACCGTCAGTGGTGGTGCTATCGGTGGAGGTCATGGCAGGGGTACTCCTCGGAAAAGGTCAGCGTTGCTATCTACGAAGTGACTCAAGCCACAGTAGAAGCACCGCTGACCTCAACCTATGTGAAGTTCACCCATGAGTTGGCGCGCAACGTGGAGGAAAGCTCCACAACTATCGCGCAAATACCGTCGGCCTGCGATGCTCCCAGGGCATAGCCTTCTCCAGGTCACCCGCCAACGCGAGGAGCTTCGCCTCGTCTCCGTAAGCACCGATGAACTGAATCCCGATCGGCCAGCCCTCGGACGAGGTACACAGCGGCAACGAGATGGCAGGATTGCCGGTCGCGTTC
The DNA here is from genome assembly GCF_030056935.1 of Rhodococcus sp. IEGM 1302. Lineage (NCBI taxonomy): Bacteria > Bacillati > Actinomycetota > Actinomycetes > Mycobacteriales > Nocardiaceae > Rhodococcus > Rhodococcus sp. IEGM 1302. The sequence continues at coordinate 27,458 of NZ_JASHKY010000026.1, forward strand.
GAGATTGCGGTGAACGAACCGAACTCGAAAATCTTGTCCGCCCAACCCTGTGCGTCCAATGCATCGTCGTCTGCGTCGAGATGTCCCAATTCGGTATTCGGTGAGCTGGTTGTCGGCGTCAAGATCACGTCATAGGACCCCAGGAACCGCGCATACTCACGTCGGACGGTGTTGAACACGTTCTCCACCGCAAAAACGTCCCGCGCACCGAGTTTCGCGCCGTATTCGGCACACGCGAGAGTGGTCGCTTCGAGGTGATCCGTGCCGGGAGTGAATCCCAGTTGTTCACCCGCACCTGCCACAGCTTGCGCAAGAAAACTGCACCACGCATCGAGGTTCGCACGATTGAACATCTCCATATCGATCGATGGCGCCGCGTACTCGACGAGGTGGCCCATCGATTCCAGTTGTGCGGCAACCGCCTTCACCGACAGTACGCACTGCTGATCGACCGGCCGACGCGGATCACCGGAATCGACGGAGACGGCAACCCGAAGCGGCCTTGACTCCCGTGCGGCACTTTCCGCGAACGAGTCGACCGCACTCGGAAACAGATACTTGTCGCCCGGCTCCGTCCCCGCGACCGCGTCGAACAACGATGCGCAGTCACGCACGGTTCTGGTGACCGCGAATTCAATTCCCATGCCCAGCAGTGGATCCGAGTAGTCGGGACCAGGGCTTACCCGTCCGCGGCTCGGCTTGAGCCCGACGAGCCCGCACGCCGCCGCTGGAATACGAATGGAACCTCCGCCGTCGTTCGCGTGAGCCATCGGAAGTGCGCCTGCCGCAACAAGGGCCGCCGATCCGCCACTGGAACCTCCGGGGCTGCGAGTGGTATCCCAGGGATTGCGGGTCGGCTTGCCGTAGGCCTTTGCCTCCGTCGTCGCGTTGAATCCCATTTCAGGTGACGTCGTAACCGCCATGGTTGCAAGGCCGGCCCGCCGAAAACGCGCCATCAGATGGCTGTCGTACGGATACGTGACGCCGTCTCCGAACAACCTGCTGCCGTTACGCTGCGGGACGCCCGCGGCGTGAATGATCAGATCTTTGATCGCGAATGGCACTCCGGAAAATGGCCCGTCGGCGTTGTAGTCCAAGGGGTCGAATCGATCACCGACCATTGCTGCGAGTTCACTGTCCACCTGATCCAGCGCAGTTGCTGCCGCAGACTGCACCTGAGAAGCGCTCACCTGCCCGCTTGCAATCAGTGAGGCAAGCTCAGTCGCATCGCAGGCTGCGTAATCCGAAACATCCATCGTCGTGCTCCAAGTGCTCGAGGTCCAGTGATGGAGGAGAACCTAGGAGCAGGTGGGCTCGGACGAGTCCGTCGATCAGGGGATGCGGAGACAGCGGACTCGTGCTGTGACCCAAGGCATAATTCAGGGATGGCTGATCCGACCTCGAGACGCTTGGCTGCCGCGCTGAGGCTGCGCGACGCCTTACCCGCGATGGTCCCGGCGCGCGCACTCTTCGAATTGCAGGAAGCAGTGCCGTACCACCACGCCGGACTGTCACGGTGGGATCCGTCCGAACGCACCCACCGAACAGTCGCGAGCCTGGGATACCCGGCGGCATCCCTCGACGTCGTCAATACTCGAATGGCAGCACATCCCGTCTTCGAACAGCTTCAGGGGCAGCGGCTGCCGATCGTTCTGCACGACGTCGACGATCATCTGCGGACCGGAGTTCTGTTCGATTCCGTCATCGCACCCTTCTACAGCGACGGCATCAGCCAGTGTCTGTTTGCGGGCGACGGTCGCTATCTAGGAATGTTCAACGCGAGTACAACACCAGGGCATTATCTCGACGATCAATCGAAAGTGACGATCGCTCTGCTCGCAGCGTCGTTGGCCGCTGCCCTCGACCCATACGAGCCCAGCCGGAAGGCGTTGCCCGATTCACGGCCGACAGCTCTGATCGCTCCGGACGGCACCGTCGTCGACGGCTCTCGCGAACTGCCGATAGCGGTGCGGAACGCCGGCGCCGAAAGTGCCCGAACGGGTGCCCCCGCCACTTACCTGTCACTCGACGGGACTTCGGTGATTCGTCTCGAGGTAACGCCGACCCGCGGGGGCCTCGCCGTCGTCAAATGGCATTCGATCGAGCCACCGATGGGATTGACTCGACGCGAACTGGAAGTACTCGCACTGATACCGACCGGGGATTCGAACACGGCCATCGGAGCGCGCCTGGGGATCGGAGCAGCAACGATTGCTACACATGTCGAACGCGTGATTCGGAAAGTAGGCGTCCCCAATCGAACCGCCGCGGCAGTACTGGCGACCCGATGGGGATTGCTCGCTAACTGATTCCCAGCTGTTCGCGCAGTTGGACGACGCGGAGCACGATGACTCCCAACGTCACCACAGTGACGGCACCAAAAGCGATCCAGCCGATCCGCACTGCTTTCACGCGGTTCTCACCGGCGCCCAACCACTGCGGGGCGTACAGGAATGCAGCGGCCGTTGCGGCACCTGCCACCAGACCTCCAGCGTGACCCCAGAACGAGATCCCGGGCAGCGAAATGCTGATGATCACATTGATCGCGATCACCGAGATGATCGGGACCGGGCTTCGACGCAAACGCAATAGAAGGACGGCCTGTGCGCCCATGATGCCGAAGATCGCACCCGACGCCCCAGCAGTCCAGGACAGGGCCGTGAGCGAAGAGAACACCGGCTGGAATGCCATCACCGAGGCGGAACCGCCGAGAAGCGAAACCAGGTAGATGCCGATGTACCTCGAGCGGCCCATCACGATTTCGGTGTCGCGTCCGAGGATGTAGAGGGCGTACATGTTGACCGCGAGGTGCAAGATGCCGAAGTGCAGGAACCCGGAGCCGATGAGCCGGAACCAGTCACCGCTGGCGACGAGCCCCGGATTGAGTGCCCAGTTCGCGAAGATCGACGAGCCGACCTGATTGTTCATGATGCTTCGCGACTGCGCGAAGGTGGCGAGGAACGCCAGGACGTTGAGCCCCATCAAGGTGTACGTCACGACCGGGACCGCACGGGTGGGGCTCACGGTGTTTCCGGCGACGCCCCGAACGCGGCGGACATCACGCTGACCGGCAGCTACACAGTCAACACATTGGTATCCCACCGCCGTCTCGCGGAGACAGTCCGGGCACGCCGGTCGTCCACAACGATTGCAGGAAAGTGCGGTAGGTCGATCTGGATGGCGGACGCACCGCGGTTGGGGCGGGATGCCCTCACTCGCACCGCCGCCCCAACCGGGGTTCGTCATCTGCTTGTTTTACCTGTTCAGGAGATGGTGATGCTGTTGATCACGACGGGCTCGACCGGACGATCGCCACGATCGACGGCGGTGGAGGAGATAGCGTCGACAACCTTCTTGGAATCGTCGTCGAGAACCTCACCGAAGATGGTGTGGCGACGGTTCAGGTGCGGCGTCGGGCCGGTGGTGATGAAGAACTGCGAGCCGTTGGTTCCCGGGCCTGCGTTGGCCATGGCCAGCAGGTAGGAACGGTCGAACTGCAGTTCCGGGTGGAACTCGTCGCCGAACTTGTAGCCCGGGCCGCCGGTGCCGGTTCCGGTGGGGTCGCCACCCTGGATCATGAAGCCGTCAATGACGCGGTGGAAGATGGCACCGTCGTAGAACGGGCCGGTCTTGGTGCCGGCGGCGTTTGCGGTGGTGTACTCCTTCGAGCCGTCGGCGAGGCCGACGAAGTTCTCGACGGTCTTCGGCGCATGGTTGCCGAACAGAGCGATCTTGATGTCGCCGCGGTTCGTGTGCAGCGTTGCGGTTGCGGTCTGATGAGTTGAAGTCACACCACCATCGTGCCATTGCCGGCGTTCTCGTGGATGTCGCCCCGCAAAAGTCTCCCTGTCCTCGCCCCACTGTTATGGCACAGTGAAGTCATGACACGAGTGACCGAGTCCCTCAGCACGCAGTTGCCCGACACCTTCGATCACGCGCGCGCCCGCGTCGAGGACACCTTCGACGAGACTGCCGCCTACCTCGAAGAGACAGCGGCTCGCATCAAAGAGTCCGAGGCAGCCGACAACGCTCGCCGCATCGCTGCGGTGGTCGCCACGTCGGTCGCTCGCGGCGCTGGGCAGGTCGGGTTGTTCCTGGGTCGTCAGGGCAAAGTCCTCGCCAAGAAGGGCGTCGAGCGCGCAAAGGCCATCCCCACGAAATCCACGGAACGCACCGAGAAGCCTCGCGGCCGCAAGCGCGTCACCGTGTTCGTCATCGCCGGTGTTGCGGTGATCGGTGGCGCGGTGTTCTTCAAGAGCCGCCGACGCGAGCATCCGCCGGTCGCTTCCGCACCCCCTCGCCTCGAGGAGAACTCGGCCGAGAAGACCGCTTAGTCGACATACGAAAAGCCCCGGAACAGATTGTGTTCCGGGGCTTTTCGATGTTCACATTCAGCAGTTGGACGGTGCCGGGACGTTGTTGAAGCGATCGATCATGTATCCGATGGATTCGGGGGTACCCACCAGGTACGGCGTCGCGTGATTGATTGCCAGTCCCGGAATGATCGGGGGCAGTTCGTTGACGGAGAACTGCACCGTTGCACCCTTGCCGCACCAGTCTCGCGCCAGTTGCTGTCCCTGGCCGAACGGAACGATGTCATCGGAGCGGCCATGCTGAATGAGCACGGGCGACTCCGGCGTCAGCTTGCCGATCTTCTGCTCGTCGAGGATCGCCTGCGCCATGGGGAGACGCGCCAGAACTGCGGAGAGTGATTCACCGGAATTGGTGAAGCTCGACGACTGCTGGAAGCCGAACTGCAATCCACTTTCGGCGACGCACTGGTTCTTGGTGGCGGCCAACATCTGTCGGCCGCGATCGTTGATCTCGGCGTCGAGCAGCGGCTGAACCTCGGGGTACTGGGCAAGGATCCCGTTGAGCGCGTATCCGATCACTCCGGTGAGGAACGTGCCGTCGACCTGCTGCAGCGTCGCCGCCAGATCGGCGGGCGGTGCACCTGCGTAGGTGCCCTTGAGATCAAGCTCAGGAGCATACGACGGCTTCAATTCCGTTGCGGCAGCGGCAGCTCCACCACCTTGCGAGTAACCCCACAGTCCGACGGGGCCGTCGGCGGGAATGCTCGTGTTCGGGAGTTGCTGAGCGGCTCGCACCGAGTCCAGAACGGCGTGCGCTTCGGCTTCACGGTTGACGTAGGTGTGATCGCCCGGAGTTCCGAGGCCCTCGTAATCGGTGACGACGACGGCAATGCCGTTGAGCAGCAACGTGTTCACCCAGATGGACTCGTAGCCGACCATGACGTCCGTCGGGAACTGGTACTCGATACCGGTGTTGAACAGCTTGGACGGAGCGCATTGATCGCCCTGCCCGTGCGTTCCCACCGCTGCGGCAACCAGTGGACGCGCCCCCTGCCCGGTCCACGGGTTCGACGGTTCGAGATAGGTGCCCGTCACGGCAACGGGGGCGCCCTTGGCGTCCTCGCTTCGGTACATGATCTTGGTGGCGGTTGCCGGCCACGCACCGTTCGATCCGGGCACGCTCAGCAGCAGTGGTGACGGCTCACTCTTGATGAGATCTCCGTTGGCACCTGCCGGAAGCTCGACCGGCGGCGTGTAGAAATCCGCCGGCTCCGCCGTTGCGGCAGGGGCCGTCACAGCACCCATGACCAGTGCCGCGACGGAGACCCCTGCCGCCCACCATGCTCTGCTCTTCACGTTTCGATCTCCCCACGTTCGCTTGCGCTGTGGCTTGGCACACAGCGAACGCAGAGTAACACATACCTCACGTAACACTTTTTCGTGAGGTTTTCGCCTTAACAGGCTGAATTACAACCGTTTACGACTACTTCGTGGGCTCCAGATTGGTGGTCAGCAGCGCACGAAGCTTGTCGGTATCAGCCGACGTCCAGGCCTCGGGGTGCAGGATCTTGGCCCACATGTCCGCTGCATCCTCGCCGTAATTGTGACCGTGCCCGGACGGGACGTCAGCCGAGAAGACCATGTCGAGGGTTACCTGCCAGAAGGTCACGAGAGGAACCCATGTCATTCCCGGATCCACGTCGCGACCCAGCGGTTCCTTGAGCCAATCCGGCTTGTTGAGCAGCAGGTCGAAGGACCACCACGTGATCGGGTCGCTGGCGTGCTGCCAGTACACGATGCGATCGTCGTCCCAGTCCGACTTCAGCTCCAGATCTTCCGGATCACCGGCAAACCGAATTGCCTGGCCACCGTCGATCACCGGCAGAATCTCCGGTGAGCCCGAGTCACGACTGTCCGTGATTTCCTGCCACTGAGCAGTGAAGTTGGGGGTTCCGACCCACAGTGCGCCGTCGACGCGCGTCATCATGTCCTGGGCGCCGGCGAATGCGGCCTGGCCACCGTAGGAGCCGAGGCTCTCACCGAAGACAACCAGTTCGGGTCGCGTCTCAACGGGCAAGTCGATCCACTTGGCGTAGACCGCGTTGAACAGCGCGCGGCCGGCGATCATCGGCGTCTCACGGTCGGCGATGAAGGCCAACGGACTCGGAAGGAACGAGTACTGCATCGACGCGATCGCCGTGTCCCCGCCCTCGACGTACTCGAACGCCGACGCGACGTCCTCGTTCACCCAACCGCGACCGGTGGTCGTGACAACTGCGAGAGTTCCGCGGTCGAATCCGCCGGTGCGCTCCAACTCGTCGACGACCCGCTGTGCGACACCGTTGATCGAGTCCGAGGATTCACGTCCGGCATACACCCGGATCGGTTGCTTCGCTTCACGTCCGGTCAATGCAGAGATCTCGGCTGCGGTGGGACCGCTACCCATGAAGGTGCGCCCCTCCTGGCCGAGAGAATCCCAAGCCTCGGCGGACATCGGCGAACCGCTGCGCTCTGCAATCATGGGCTGTTCGATGCCGTCCGGTGTTTCGTGATCCGCACCGGAGAAACTCCAGTTCGCGAAGGCGATCAGCCCGTTGTACAGCGCACCGTTCACGATGAAGATGCCGAGGGCGAAGATGACGATCAAGCTGCCGACCTTCGCCGCCTCGAGGGGAACGAACCGTAGTGCGACGGCGGTGAGCTTGTTGGTGGTGAACCGAAGACCACGGCCTGCCTCGAGCAGGATGAACCAGATTCCGAGCGAAATCATCAGCACCAGAAGATAATTCGCTTGATTGGTGCGTGGAGCTTCCACGAGATCGCGAACGATCTGCTGCCACCACGAACCGAGGACCAAGAACGTCGGCACCAGAATGACGGCCGCGACCAACAGGATTCGCCAGCCGATCTTCTTGGTGCGATCCGACCACTGCGGTTCGACGCCGCACTTGCGGATCATCCAGGCAACCGTCACGCCGACGCCGTATCCCATGGCGAGCGAGATGCCCGTCGCAACGCCCTGCAGGTACCACGCGCGCGGCAACAGGGACGGACTCATCGACCAGGTGAAGAAGACCAGAGCAAAGGCAAGCCCGACCGGGTGCAGCGTCTTGCAATAGAGGCGCAGCCGTTCCCACACACGTTTCATGCCGGAATCGTATGCGCCCCGTGCCCGAATCAGGTCACGAAGCGCACACGCGTCCAGTCTGTTTACGGGGCGAAGCGCAAAATCGCGGCAACTGCGCCGCCGCCCGGAATGTCCTCCGCGCGAACAGCGAGCACCCGCGCACCCGTCAGGAGCGCACGACGAGCGATCTCGTCGACGACCCCGTAGGTGCTTCCGTTGGTCGACTCGCCGGTCGTGAGAGCGCCCGTCTGGGGATCGAGACTTCCGGGTACGACGGAATCTATGTCGATGAAAACGGTGTCGACCTGTCCGTACGTCGCGGCTGTTGCCACGTCGGCGACGTCCGTCTGAGTGCGTCCCTGTTCCGTGCGCACATTGAAGGTGTCCCGCACCGCCGCCAGCTGCTCGGCATGGAAGTCGTCGAGCGCCGGACGCGAACCGTCCGCCACTTCCTGCGTCGACAAGGCTTCCGGGTTTCCCTCGACGGTTTTGTCGACCAGGTGGCGGTACGAATTCACGGAGCGATACACCGACGCGATGGGTTCCGCAGCGGCCAGAATCAAGGGGACGTCACGGCCGGCGAGCACACCGCGGACCTCGTGATCGACTGCGCGGGCGTACTGATTGACGCGCAACTTTCGGCTGTCCGACCCCGACAACCGACCCGCTTCGGTACGGCTGTTGATCGACGACTTGCCCGCGTGATCCGCAGCGTTCTTCGGCATTCCCTGAACACGGACCTCGTCGGCCGGCTGATCGGCAGCGATCTCGATCAGTCGCACCGAACCCTCTGCCAGAGCGAGAACAAACGCCGTCTGGGGGAACGTCACCGAACGGAGCAGTGGCTTGAGATGAAACCGATCGCTGACCGTTTCGAGCGCCTGCAGACGGTTGGGGAGGCGGAAGGTCACCAGACGCTCCGGCGTCGCGTACGTGACCAATGAGCGCGACTGGAAGCGCCAGAAATCATCGTCGTCGTCGAGCGCTGCGTATTCGGCCTCGAACTGCTTGCGCTCGGCCGGATCCTCCACCGATGCGAGTGCCGAGCGGACCTGGTCCTTGAAGGCTATGCGCGCTTTGTCGTAATCCTGCGGCGCATCTTCAGTCGGAGTAACGATGGTGATGCAGGTGGGCCCCTCCACCTCCGCGAGTGCGGCAATTTCACCGTGGCTGGGAATGTCGTTGTGAAGCACTACGAACCTCCTGAAATTGGGTTCTCCTCACGCTACGCCCGGCTGGTTATGACCACTAGACTTTCCGGAGAATTCGGGACGAACGGTCCATAGTGGGCGCGGTTCCGGCCACCCCACTCCGAGCGAACGGCATGTTCATCGCCTCCAGTGCGCCGAAAGTGCCGTTCGCTCAAAAACAGGGGGCACACAAGTCGGGCAAGTCGGGCACCGGCCGGGGCGAGCAGAGATCGGGTACATCGGCATACAAAAACACCCTCCCGGATCCCGGGAGGGTGTTTTCTTACTGTGGAGCCTAGGAGATTCGAACTCCTGACATCTGCCTTGCAAAGGCAGCGCTCTACCAACTGAGCTAAGGCCCCGTTCGGTTTTCTGACCGGAGTCAGAGTACCTAGGTTCTATCCTGTTTCCAAATCGTGCCAAACCTTGTCTCCGCGCTGACTTTTGATCAGCTTGGTGACCCCGAGAGCTACCAGAATTCCGGCCCCGACAAGCAGGAAAACCTTCATTCCAGCAACCCTTCTTCGGCACATGGGAGTGGGCCTAGGAGGACTTGAACCTCCGACCTCTTCATTATCAGTAAAGCGCTCTAACCACCTGAGCTATAGGCCCCTGAACCGATTCCAAAGATTACCCCACCGGGCCGCTGACACCAAAACGGGCCCGGCGGAGCAATGTTTTCGCAGGTCAGTCGCGGTCGGCGAGAGTTACCTCTACGCCGCCAACCAGGTCGCTGCAGAGGTTGTAGATGAACGATCCGATCGTGACGAGTGCCGTGAAAAGCACCATGTTCGCGATGCCGATCAGCGCGGCGTAGCCGAACACCTGGCCGGCCGTCACCAGACCGTCGGAGCCGCCATCGGCAACGATGTCGGTGAACGCGTTGTTCAGGCGATCCCAGACGCCCATGCCGTCGAGAACGACGTAGAGCAGTCCGACGGCCACCATCCACACGAAGAACAGCGACACCGAGATCACGGATGTGATCTTGAGCGTGGACCACGGGTCGATACGACGGATCTGGACCGTTGCGCGCAGTGGCGCACCGTCCACGACCGAAGCCGATACGGCGTGAGTTTTCTCACCCTTCACCGCAGCAGGCAACGGATGCTTGGCCTCGGAGAGGTCAGGCATGTCCTTCGGTAGATCCTTGCGATCGATGTGCCGAGTCGGCCCGTCGATCGCGGCGGCTTTTGCTTTCGGATTAGCGACCGTGGGATTGGCGACCGTGGCGTTTGCAGCCTTGGGATTTGTGCCCGAGGGTGTAACAGCCTTGGCTGCTGCCGCGCCGGCGACGCCACCGGTAGCTGCGGCAGCCGCCGTTCCCGTCACGACGGGACGTGCCGACGGGTTGCCGGCAGGACGACCCGTCTGTGCACCGGCAGCGGGGCGATCCGATTGCGGCTGTCCCTTCGGCGCACCACCCTGCGCGGGGTTTTTGGCCGGACCACCCTGCACCGGACCACCCTGCGCCGGGCCGGCCGCTGCAGGACGCTGCGGACCCGCAGGCGGCTTACCCCCGGCAGGAGCTGCCGGACGACCCGCAGGAGCACCAGCGCCGGCTGGGCGCGTGATGTTGGTCTGCGGCTGACTTTGCGGCGCCTGACTTTGCGGTGGCTGAGTCTTCGACGCCGGGGCTTTGGACGCCGGGTTCTGAGCAGCCGGGTTCTGAGCTGGCTGCCCCTGCGGCTGACCCGACGGCTGGGGTCCGCGTTGCCACGGCGGCGCCTGGCTGCCACGAGCCTGATTGGCAACCGGTTGCGGCGGAGCCTGACCGTCACCCTTTGCCGGAGTTACCGGCGCAGCCGGAGCCACTGAAGGAGCGGAAGGAGCTTGACCCTTGGCCGCACCCGCGGCGTCGGAAGCCCCACCCGCCGGCTTCTGAGCCGACGGGCCGCGAGGCGGCTCCGGCGCCTTGGGCGCCGGAGCTGCCTCGGAAGCTTTGGGTCCGCCGTCCGCTGGAGCTGCAGGTTTCGAGGTCTGCGGCCCCGCCGGAGCAGTTGCCTGCTCCGGCTTCGGTGGCGTCGAACCTGAAGTGCTTTCGCTCTTCTGGTCACTGCCCGGCTGGTTGGGAGTGCTCACTAGGACTCCTTAGCTCCATCGGCATTGTCTGCGTTGTCGGTGGTCTCTGCAGCGAGCTCTTCGGGCTCGTCGGCGTTGCGCGCAATCGCGAGCAGTGTGTCGCCTTCGCCGAGGTTCATCAGACGCACGCCCTTGGTCTGGCGTCCCGCCTTACGAACCTGCTTGGCAGCCGTCCTGATGACGCCGCCGCCCGAGGTGATCGCGTACAGCTCGTCGTCGTCGTCGACGATGAGCGCACCGACCAGAGTGCCACGTTTCTTGTCGTACTGAATCGTGAGCACGCCCTTGCCGCCGCGACCCTGCACCGGGTAATCCTCCATGCCGGTTCGCTTGGAGTAACCGCCCGAGGTGGCGACCAGGAGGAACGTTCCTTCACGAACGACGTTGAGCGAGAGCAGCTCGTCGTCACCGTTGAAACGCATGCCCTGGACACCGGAAGTGGCGCGGCCCATCGGACGCAGTGCCTCGTCGGTGGCCGAGAAGCGGATCGACTGGCCCTGTGCCGAGACGAGAAGGAGGTCGTCTTCGGCGGAGCAGAGGACAGCGCCGACCAGTTCGTCTTCACCGCGCAGGTTGATGGCGACGATGCCACCGCTGCGGTTGGAGTCGAAGTCGGTGAGCTTGGACTTCTTGACCAGACCGTTGCGAGTGGCGAGCACCAGGTAGGGCGCGTCTTCGTACGTCTTGATCTGGATGACGGACTGAATGCGCTCGTCCGGCTGGAAGGCCAGCAGGTTGGCAACGTGCTGACCGCGAGCGGTACGGCTCGCCTCGGGCAGTTCGTAAGCCTTGGCGCGGTAGACGCGGCCCTTCGTGGTGAAGAACAGCAGCCAGTCGTGCGTCGAGGTGACGAAGAAGTGCGAGACGATGTCGTCCTGCTTGAGGCCGGCACCCTGAACACCCTTGCCGCCGCGCTTCTGCGAGCGGTACAGGTCGGTCTTGGTGCGCTTGGCGTAACCGGTCTCGGTGATCGTGACGACGACGTCTTCGCGGGCGATCAGATCCTCGTCGTTGACGTCTCCGTCGGCGGCGATGATGCGGGTACGACGGTCGTCGCCGTACTTGTCGACGATTTCCTTGAGCTCGTCACGAACGATCGCGCGCTGACGCTCCGGGCGAGCCAGAATGTCTTCGAGGTCCGCGATTTCGAGTTCGATCTCGGCCAACTCGTCGACGATCTTCTGACGCTCGAGGGCGGCCAGACGACGCAGCTGCATGCCGAGGATGGCGTCGGCCTGGATCTCGTCGACGTCGAGGAGTTCCATCAATCCGGCGCGAGCGATGTCGACGGTCTGCGACGCACGGATCAAGGCGATGACCTCGTCCAGAGCGTCGAGGGCCTTGACCAGACCGCGCAGGATGTGGGCGCGCTCCTGTGCCTTGCGAAGCAGGTACCTGGTACGACGAACGATGACCTCGAGCTGATGCGCCGTGTACAGACGGATCATCTGGTCGAGGCGCAGCGTGCGCGGCACTCCGTCGACGATGGAGAGCATGTTGCAGCCGAAGCTGGTCTGCAGCTGGGTGTGCTTGTAAAGGTTGTTCAGCACGACCTTGGCAACGGCGTCACGCTTGACGGTGACGACGATGCGCATGCCGACGCGGTCCGAGGACTCGTCGTGGATGTCGGAGATGCCACCGATCTTGGCGTCACGAACCTGCTCCGCGATGGAGGTGATCAGGTTGTCCGGGTTGACCTGGTAGGGCAGCTCGGTGATGACGATTGTGGTGCGGCCCTTGGCATCTTCTTCGATCTCGACGACGCCGCGCATACGAACGGAGCCACGGCCGGTGGTGTAGGCGTCCTGGATGCCCTGTCCACCGACGATGAGCCCGTGCGTGGGGAAGTCGGGTCCCTTGATGCGCTCCATGACGGCCGCGAGGGTGGCTTCCTCGTCCGCTTCGAAGTTGTCGAGCGCCCAGTAGATGGCCTCGGCAACTTCACGCAGGTTGTGCGGCGGAATGTTGGTGGCCATACCGACGGCGATGCCGTTGGAACCGTTGATCAGCAGGTTCGGGATACGGCTGGGCAGAACCGTCGGTTCCTGCGTCTTGCCGTCGTAGTTCGGGGTGAAATCGACTGTCTCGTGGTCGATTTCGCGCAGCATTTCCATCGCGAGCGGCGTGAGCCTGCACTCGGTGTAACGCATGGCGGCTGCGCCGTCGTTGCCGCGGGAGCCGAAGTTTCCCTGACCGTCGACTAGCGGGTAACGCAGCGACCACGGCTGGGCCATACGAACCAACGTGTCGTAGATCGAGGAGTCGCCGTGGGGGTGGTAGTTACCCATGGTCTCGGCGACCGGTCGGGCAGACTTCACGTATCCGCGGTCGGGGCGATATCCGTTGTCGTACATCGCGTAGAGCACGCGGCGGTGCACCGGCTTGAGTCCGTCGCGGACATCCGGCAGAGCGCGACCGACGATGACGCTCATGGCGTAGTCGATGTAGCTGTTCTGCATTTCCTGCTGGATGTCGACCGGTTCGATCCGGTCGTGTTGCGGACCGTCCGGTGGCAACGTGGTGTCGGTCATGAGCTCACTTTCTTAAAAGAGGGGGCAAGCCCCTGTGCGCGGAAAAGGAGTCCGGGGACTCCTCAACCGCTCACAGGGCCGCAGGCCTACACGTCGAGGAAACGAACGTCCCGGGCATTGCGGGTGATGAAGCTGCGTCGTGCTTCGACGTCTTCGCCCATCAGCACGCTGAACAGCTCGTCGGCAGCAGCCGCGTCGTCGAGCGTGACGAGACGCAGAACGCGCACCGTCGGGTCCATCGTGGTTTCCCACAGCTCCTTGGCGTTCATCTCGCCGAGGCCTTTGTAGCGCTGGATGCCGTCGTCCTTGTTGATCTTCTTGCCGGACTCGAGGCCGGCCTTGACCATCGCGTCGCGCTCGCGGTCGGAGTACGCGAATTCCGGCTGCGCACCCTTCTGCCACTTGAGCTTGTACAGCGGCGGCTGCGCGAGGTAGACCTTGCCGTGCTCGACGAGCGGCCGCATGAAGCGGAACAGCAGCGTGAGCAGCAGCGTTGCGATGTGCTGACCGTCGACGTCGGCGTCGGCCATGAGCACGATCTTGTGATAGCGCAGCTTGGCGATGTCGAACTCGTCGTGGATGCCCGTGCCGAACGCGGTGATGATCGACTGGACTTCGGTGTTCTTGAGGACGCGATCGATACGCGCCTTCTCGACGTTGATGATCTTTCCGCGAAGCGGGAGGATCGCCTGGTACATCGAGTCTCGGCCGGACTTGGCCGAGCCGCCTGCGGAGTCGCCCTCCACGATGTAGATCTCGGACTTCTCCGGATCGTTGGAGCGGCAATCGGCGAGCTTGCCTGGCAGGCCACCGAGGTCGGTCGCACTCTTACGACGGACCAGCTCACGCGCCTTACGTGCGGCGACGCGGGCCTGCGCCGACGAAACAGCCTTGTTCACAATGGTTTTCGCGTCGGCGGGGTTCGCCTCGAACCAGTGCGCGAGGTGCTCGTTGCACGCCTTCTGCACGAAGGACTTGACCTCGGTATTGCCGAGCTTGGTCTTGGTCTGACCCTCGAACTGGGGTTCACCGACCTTCACCGAGATGATGGCCGCGAGTCCTTCACGGATGTCGTCACCGGTGAGCTTGGGATCCTTGTCCTTGAGCAGCTTCTTTTCGAGCGCGTACTTGTTGACCGTTGCGGTCAGTGCGGCGCGGAAGCCCTCTTCGTGGGTACCACCCTCGTGGGTGTTGATGGTGTTGGCGAAGGTGTGCACGGACTCCGAGTATCCGGAGTTCCACTGCATTGCGACCTCGAGCTCGTGGCCGGTGCCCTTGGCGGTGAATCCGACGACCGAGTTGTGGATCGGGGTCTTGCTCTTGTTGATGTGCCGGACGTAGTCCTCGAGTCCACCGGGGTAGTGGTAGATACGGGTCTTGGACTTACGCGGCGCTGCCTGAGCAGCTTCTTCGGCTTCTTCGGCAGCAGACTTGGGAGCCTCGGCCACCTCGGCAGCTTCGTCGTCGATGACCTCGGCGCGCTCGTCGGTCAGCGTGATGGTCAGGCCCTTGTTGAGGAAGGCCATTTCCTGCAGACGACGCGCAACGGTCTCGAAGTTGTAGCGGGTGGTCTCGAAGATCTCGGGATCGGCCCAGAAACTGACGGTGGTGCCGGTCTCCTTCGTCGGGTCGCCCTGTACGAGCTCTCCCGGCTTGGAATCGGTGTACGTCTGCTGCCACCGGTAGCCGTCGACCTTGATGTCGACGTCGAGCCGGGTCGAGAGCGCGTTGACCACCGAGATGCCGACGCCGTGCAGACCACCGGAGACGGCGTAGGAGTCGGAGTCGAACTTGCCGCCGGCGTGCAGCTGGGTCAGCACGACCTCGACGGTGGGAACTCCGGAGGCGTGCATGCCGACCGGGATGCCACGGCCGTCGTCGATGACGCGGATTCCGCCGTCTTCGAGGAGGGTGACCTCGACCTTGGTGGCGTGTCCGGCCATCGCCTCGTCGACCGAGTTGTCGACGACCTCCCAAATGAGGTGGTGCAGACCGCGTTCACCGGTGGAACCGATGTACATGCCTGGACGCTTACGTACCGCCTCGAGTCCTTCGAGGACGGTGATGGACGACGCGTTGTAGTCCTTGCTGGAAGTGCTTGTATCTGACTTCTGGGCAGCCACGGGTGGGTAGCTCTCCTTCTCCGTCAATACTCGAGCGCAGCCGTCAGCAAGCCCTTGCGGGTGTCGTCGGAGCGGGTTCGAGAATGTTGCCGCTAGTTACCGTTGACCATCTTACTGGTAAGCACCGACTAGAAGCGGCCAATGACACCCCTGGCTGCGCCGCAGACGAATTTTTACGATCCCCGGAAGGTGAAACGCTAGGAACTTTGCTTCTCCGAGCGACGCTCTCTCAGGCTCGCGATAAATGCCCGCGCATGTTCGGCAACCTCACCCGGATGTGAAAACGGCGACCAGTGTCCCGCGGCAATTTCACGTCGCTGCAGGTCGGAGACCCATTTTTCGGTGTCTTCGTATCCCACCGGACGAACGGCTTTGTCGTACTTGTTCAGAATGAGCTGAACAGGCACGTCCGTGTACCGATCCCGCGGCTTGCCGAGCGACGGCCGGATGTTCGCGCGATAAAGCTTGAGTCCGTTCACCATGTCGTCGGCGATGGTGGGCGCGGTGTTGACCACACGGGGGTCCAGACCGTCGAAGAAGCCCAGAAATGCCGGCCAGTGCTTGGAGAACCACAGACGCAACGGAAGGGTGCACAGCCCGGGAATCTGGAACAGAACGGTGTAGGCCGACGCAATTCCCTGCGCCGCCGGGCCGAGGAAACGACGCTTGGACGCGCTCGCCCGGATCCACTTGCCGAGATGATCGAGATTGGGGCCCGAGATGGACGAGAACGACGCGATCTTCTCTTCGGCACCCGGCTCGCAGACCGCTTCCCACGTTTCGACGGATCCCCAGTCGTGCGCGAGGACGTGCACCGGCTTGCCCGGGCTGACCGCGTCGATGACGGCAAAAAGATCGCCGGCCAGTGCGCTCAGTTGGTAGTCCTGCACCCTCGAGGGGATTGTGCTCTCACCGGCCCCGCGGCTGTCGTAGCTGACGACGCGGAAGTCGTCTGCCAGCAAAGGCACGATGCGGTTCCACAGTTCATGGGTGTCGGGCCAACCATGCACCAGGACGATGGTCTCGCCGTCTGCCTTGCCCTGCTCGAACACGGCCAGGCTGACGGAACCGTTGGTCACGCGACGCGCGGTCACGGCATGGACAGGAGAGTGCTTCGACATTGTCGAACCCTTCGGAGTCGGGAAATATCTAGAGATCGAGAACGAGACGTCCACCGTCGGAACGGGATACGCAGATGAGCATCTCCGTTTCCTGTTCGGTGTCGGTCAGACGCCTTTCGCGGTGATCGGGTTTACCCGCGAGTACCTTCACACGACAGGTTCCGCAGAAACCCTGCTGACACGAGTACCCGACACCGGGCAATGTCTTCTTGATGACGTCGAGCGCGGACTCGTCGGCGGGCACGGTGAGCACCTGTCCCGAATTGACAAGCTGCACTTCGAATTCCTTGCCGTCGATCACCGGCGGAGCCCCGAACCGCTCGAAATGCAAAGCGGTGGAGGGTGTATCACGGAAACCGCGGCGGACGGCATCGAGCATCGGAGTCGGGCCACAGCAGTACACGGCGCCGCCGACCGGCGCTCGTCCGAGAAGGTCTGTGGTGGTGGGCAATCCGAACTCGTCGTCCGGGCGCACGAAGACACGCTCGGGATCCCAGGTTGCGATCTCGTCGAGGAACGGCATGGATTCACGGGAGCGGCCCGAGTACACGAAGTACCAGTCCATCCCCAATTCTCTTGCCGCACGGACCATTGCGATGATCGGCGTGATACCGATGCCGCCGGCGACGAACAACGCGCTGCCTTCTCCGACAAACGGGAAGCCGTTGCGTGGTCCGCGTACCGTGACGTGCTCACCGGGCTGGAGAGCGTGCATCTCGATGGAACCGCCACCGCCGTCGGGGATCCGGCGCACCGCGACGCTGTATCCCGTGCGATCGGCCGGGTCGCCGCACAGCGAATACTGACGCCGCAGACCCGAAGGTAGATGGAAGTCCAGGTGCGAACCCGGATGCCACGGCGGAATCGGTGAGCCGTCGGCGGATTCGAAGCGCAGGCGAACGACGTTCTCGTCGGTCGCCACCACCTCACGCGTACTGACCACCATGTTCATGGCCGTGTCGGGGTTGTGGCCAGCGATCTCGGGGTTGTAGTCGTAGGCCGTCAACACCCGAAGGTACTTGTCCGCCAATAACTCCGTGATGCGCATGGCACGGTCGGGACGGTTCTTTCCGGACAAATCGGGTGGCGCCGGAAAACGCGGCAACCCGTCGTGCCCGGAGATGACGTCCTTGACCCTCGAGAGTGAAATCACCGTGCAGCCGCCTGAGCTGCGGGTGACGACGCCAGGTACTGCACCGCCTGGGCGGTCGAGCCCTCGTTACTGGGGTGATAGGACTTGCTGAAGTACGTCGACATCCGCTTGACCAGCTCGAACGACGTGGGAACTGTGCCACGCTTTCCGGCCGCGATGAAATCGGACAGGTGGGGTCGTCGACGGCTGGGGGCCTGAGCGGCAAGCTCGGGATCGTTGCGCATCAAGAACCGGGTACCGCGAATCCACAGCCACACGATTGCGGGCGTGACGAGGATCTGGGTACGGATCCGGCGGGTCTCACGCTTGTCGAAGTAGCGCATCACGTCGTACGCGACGGCGCGGTGTTCGACTTCTTCGGCGCCGTGCCAGCGAAGGAGATCAAGCATGGTCGGGTGCATGCCGGCTTTGTCCAGTCCCTTGGCGTTGAGCACCCAGTCGCCGAGGAAAGCCGTGATGTGTTCGATGGCCGCGATGATCGCCAAGCGCTCCACCAGGTGATTCTCGGCACGCAGACCCGTCATCGGACGCGGTCCGAGCAGTTTCGAGAATGCCCACTCCATCTGCTGGGTGTACGGCGTCGGATCGAGGCCGTTTTCCTTGAGATGGACGAGGACACCCGAGTGCGCGTTGGAGTGCATCGCCTCTTGGCCGATGAATCCGACGACGTCTTCACGGAGTTTCTCGTCCTCGATCAGAGGAAGAGCTTCCTTGAAGGTCTCGACAAACCATTCCTCACCGGCGGGGAGGAGAAGGTGAAGCACGTTGAGAACGTGTGTGCTGAACGGATCGCCCGGAATCCAGTGCATGGGCAGATCGGACCAGTCGAACTCGACATTGCGAGCCTGCAACAGGATGTGATCCGGCTCGGCGAACGACGAAGCGGGTGTCGATATCTTCTGCGACATCTAGCTACTCCTTCATGCCTGCCGATCGGTGGGGAACGACAGCCTTGTGACACAGTTCACTCACTAGCGAGTTTTAACTGTAACACGAAGTAATAGGTAGAACCAGGGCCTGGTTGAGTTTTCCTCAGCCGTACGTATCGCGAGGTCCGCGGCCTTTCACATGCCTTTCTCCCTTGCGCCAGCTAGGCGCACTCGGACCGGTGATCCGCAGTGTCTTCACGACGCCGTCACCGACGGCAGCAGCGATCTTGGCCAGAATCTGGGACTGCATCATGCGCAACTGGGTAGCCCACGCCGTCGACTCGGCAGAGATGCTGAGAACACCTTCTTTCAGAGAGATCGGCTCGGCGTGCGCGGAGATGTCTTCTCCGACGACCTGCGGCCACCGACCGAGGACCGTGCCCTCGGACACCTTGGGGGACCACCCACGCGATTTGGAGATAGCGCTGGTGAGAGCGCCGAACGGCTGAGGGTCCCGCGCATCCGGGCCGGGGCCGGACCAACCGCTGCGTCGACGCGGTCGGCCACTTCCGTATTTGGGCGACGATCGCCCCTGCCCGACGGCCTTGCCGTTGGCCTTTGCCGTCGCGCGTGCCTCCTCGAGGGCACGGCGCGCCAGATCGATCCCCTTGAGCTCGGGCTCCGGGGCCGCGCTGCTGTCTTCAGTCATCGAACTCGACCTCCTGATCCGTCGAGCCTACGGGCACTATCCGGGATATCCGACCGTCTCCGGTATCGGAGGCTTCGACGCCGAACTTGGCCGCCTCGAGTTCGTCCGGTACGTCCTCGGGAACGGCGGCCGTGATCAGCACCTGTTCGGCGGTAGCCGCAACGGTGGCGAGCGCACGACGCCGACGACGGTCCAATTCCGCGAAGACATCGTCGAGCATCAGGACCGGGTCGCTGCCGTCCGCGCGCAACAGAGCAAAACCTGCCAGTCTCAGCGAAAGCGCAAAAGACCACGATTCACCATGGCTGGCAAAACCTTTCGCCGGACTGTCGCCGAGAATCAGCTCCAGGTCGTCCCGATGCGGACCGACCAGACACACTCCGCGATCGATTTCCTTCGACCTCATCTGCGCCAACTCGAGATGGAATCTCTCCTCGAGGTATGCAACGTCGTCGATACCGGAAATCCTTGCAGGATCGGTGAATTCGGGATCCA
Source organism: Rhodococcus sp. IEGM 1302 (assembly GCF_030056935.1). Taxonomy (NCBI): domain Bacteria; kingdom Bacillati; phylum Actinomycetota; class Actinomycetes; order Mycobacteriales; family Nocardiaceae; genus Rhodococcus; species Rhodococcus sp. IEGM 1302. The sequence goes on from NZ_JASHKY010000026.1 coordinate 47,171, forward strand.
ACGAGGACCCCAGACTGCTCTTGTATCGAATCGACGCCGGCCGGGATTCGGGTGCGATGGAACGATACGACTCCGCCAGATGCGGCGCCAGATCATGGACCAACTCGAGGCGCCCGGCCAACAATTGTGCGCCGTGAGCGGCCAGATGCCCGTCCCACACCTCGAGGGTGGAGAGGACGTTGTCGGACTCGCCACCACGAGAACCGCGACGCAAAGCCGCACCGGCAGTTTTGAGTAGGGCTGAGCGCTGACGCAGAACTTTGTCGTAATCCGCACGGACAGCAGCCATTCGGGGTATCCGGGACGTCAACAACTCGTCGAGATAGCGTCGACGATCACCAGGATCTCCACGTACCAACGACAGATCTTCCGGCGCGAACATCACCGACTGCAAAATCCCTAGCACTTCACGTGGGCGACGCGTCGGAGACTGATTTATCCTGGCGCGGTTGGACTTTCCCTCGATCAGTTCGACGTCGATGGTCAGTTCGCGCCCGTTGTTGACCACCGTTGCACCGGCAAAAGCACTGGCGGAACCGCTGCGGATCATCGGTGCATCCGCGGACACTCGATGTGACGACAGCGTCGACAGATACCCGAGTGACTCGAGGACGTTCGTCTTACCGTGCCCGTTGGAACCGAGGAACACGGTTGTTCCCGGCGTGAGGTCAAGCGTCAGCGAATCCCAGGATCGGAAGTCACGCAGCGAAAATCTACGAACGAACACTTAGCTTCCAGAAGCCGAATTCTTGGGCGAGGCGCTCTTGACGGCGTGACCACCGAACTGATTGCGCAAGGCCGACACCGCCTTCATGGCCGGTGAATCATCCTGTCGTGAAGCAAATCTCGCGAACAGAGCAGCCGAGATGACGGGAGCGGGGACCGCGTGCTTGATAGCTTCCTCGACCGTCCAGCGGCCCTCACCGGAATCCTCGGTATAGCCCGTGATCTGCGCAAGCTCCGGATCTTCCTCGAGGGCGTCGACAAGCAGATCGAGCAACCACGAACGTACGACGGTTCCCTTCGACCAAGCTCGGAGCACGCCCGGAACGTCCGCGATCAGGCTTTCCGCCTCGAGGAGCTCGTACCCCTCGGCATACGCCTGCATCAGGCCGTATTCGATGCCGTTGTGCACCATCTTCGCGTAATGACCAGCACCGACGGGACCGGCGTGGACAAAGCCGTCTGCAGCCTCACCGTCGGGGCGAAGGGCGTCGAAGATCGGCATTGCCTTCTTGACGTCAGGCTCGGATCCGCCCACCATCAGGCCGTAGCCGTTCTCACGGCCCCAGATGCCACCGGAGACACCGCAGTCGAGGAAACCGATCCCACGGGCGCCCAACAGCTCGGCATGAACAGCGTCGTCGGTGAAGCGAGAGTTTCCACCGTCGATGACCAGATCGCCGCCCTCGAGGGTATCCGCCAGTTCGGCAATGGTGCTCTGGGTGATGTCACCGGCCGGAACCATCACCCAGACGACTCGAGGTCCCTCGAGGGATGCAGCTAGTTCGGCAAGTGACCCGACATCGGTGACTTCCGGTCGAGGGTCGTATCCGATCACCTCGAGGCCATGCGCGCGCAAGCGCTCACGCATGTTGAAGCCCATCTTGCCGAGACCTACGAGTCCGATCTTCATACTGTTCTCCCTGGTCAGGCGCGAACTGAAGTGCGGGGTTTCACTCAGCCCGGAAGGCGAACCGGCATCAGCAGGTACGTGTACTCGCTCGAGGGCGCAGCGAAGTTACCGGATTCGTCTGCCGTGGGCTCTTCCTCGGCCGCGGGGCGAAGAACAGCCGGACGGCTGGGAGTGGTGAAGCCGAACAGAACGTTTTCGCTGTGAAGCGAATTCAACCCGTCGATGAGGTAACCGGGGTTGAACGCAATGGTGAGTGCTTCGCCCTGGAACGACGCGTTGAGCGTCTCTTCCGCGCGGCCGGCGTCGTCGCCACCCGCAGAGAGGAGCAGGCCGTCAGCGGAGAACTGCATGCGAACCTGTGCGCCACGCTCGGCGACGAGTGCTACACGCTTGATGGCCTCGATGAGAGGCGTGACCTCGACCGTTGCCATCGCGGTGTGCTGAGCAGGCAGCAACTGACGGAACTTCGGGAACTCGGCGTCGAGGAGGCGCGTCGTGGTGCGGCGTCCGTCGTTGACGATGCCGAGGAGTCCGTCGTTTCCGATGGTCGTACCGGAGCCGAGAGCCAACTCGACCGGCGAATTTGCATTGCCGGCAAGCGTTTTCGCGGACTCGGACAAAGTCTTGGCCGGGATGAGAACAGCAGCCTGGACGTCGGGATTGGCCGGAGTCCACTCGAGTTCACGTACGGCGAGACGGAAGCGGTCGGTAGCGGCGAGGACGATCGAATTCTGTTCGATCTCGACACGGATACCCGTGAGCATCGGAAGGGTGTCGTCCTTGCCGGCTGCAACAGCTACCTGGCTGATGGCTTCGGAGAACAGGTCGACGGGAATGGACCCGGACTGCTGCGGAAGCGTCGGAAGCTGGGGGTAGTCCTCGACCGGCATCGTGGGCAGGGAGAACTTGGCGCTTCCGCACGAGATGAGCACGCGAGTGCCCTCGAGGGTCACATCGACCGGCTTGTTGGGAAGCGACTTGGTGATATCTGCGAGGAGGCGACCGGAGACGAGTGCCTGACCTGCAGTTGTGACATCTGCCGAGACGCGGACCTGCGCGGATACCTCGTAGTCGAACCCGGAAACGGTGAGGCCGGCTTCGGTTGCGTCGAGAAGAACTCCGCCGAGAACCGGCACGGGCGGCCTCGAGGGCAGGCTACGAGCAACCCACGCTACTGAATCAGCGAACTCTTCCCGGGAAACGCGAAACTTCAGGCTTCCAAGCTCCATCGCCGGGTTATTCCTCTCGGTAGGCATGTTCGTCTGCTGCGGATCTGCATCAGCTCACTTGAAGTCTGACACAGACCAAGCGATGCCCACCGTATGCCCTCGAGGGCGCAAGTGGAAAGCCGAAGCCGCGGCGAGCGCAGCCTGAGGCGAGGTTCTCAACAGGAGTTGTCCCCAGAACTATTTTCAAAGAGCTTTTCCTAGGAAATTCTCAGTAGTAGTAATAAGTCCTGTGCAATCTGTGGAGCAACGGTTGTCGACGCTGGTAGGTCCCCTCGAGGGCCTGTGCACTTCTCGAGGACAGACTCGAGGACCAATCGACCCCCTCTGTGCACTCTCTGAAAGTTTTCGGATTCCTCCTCGAGAACTCCACAGACTTTCGGAGTTATCAACACACTTATCCACAGATGTGAATACTTTTCACAAGAAACGAAGAGTTTGTTCTCATCGGCGTGTCTGACTCCGGCGTGTCGTCCCTCGAGGTGGACAACCGCCCTCGAGGGGACCGCACGTGGAACCCTTCGAATACACCGATGCCGCTCGAGGGAACCTCTGCCTCGAGCGGCATCGATCGAAATAAGTGCAGGTCAACGCTTGGAGCGCTGCTTGATCCTTGCGGTCAACTCCTGAACCTGGTCGTACACCTTGCGGCGTTCCGTCATTTCCTTACGGATCTTCTTGTCGGCGTACATGACCGTCGTGTGGTCACGGCCGAACGTCTGACCGATCTTCGGCAAGGACAAATCAGTGAGCTCACGGCACAAATACATCGAGATCTGGCGGGCCTGAGCGAGTGGCCGGGCCTTACCCGGCCCACACAGGTCGTCGATCGACATGTTGAAGTATTCGGCCGTCACCGCCATGATCGTCGCCGCGTTGATCTCGAGGCTCGACGAATCGGGCATCAGATCGCGCAGGACCACCTCGGCCAACGTCAGATCCAACGGCTGGCGGTTGAGCGAGGCAAAAGCGGTGACGCGGATCAACGCGCCCTCGAGTTCACGAATGTTGCGCTCGATACGGCTGGCGATCAACTCGAGGACGTCGTGCGGGACCTCGAGGCGATCCATCCTCGCCTTCTTGCTCAGAATCGCGATACGCGTCTCGAGCTCAGGCGGCTGAACGTCGGTGATCAGGCCCCATTCGAAGCGCGTCCGCAGACGCTCCTCGAGGGTTGCCAACTGTTTGGGCGGACGGTCCGAGGAAACGACGATCTGCTTGTTCGCGTTGTGCAAGGTGTTGAAGGTATGGAAGAACTCCTCCTGAATACCTTCCTTGCCTTCGATGAACTGGATGTCGTCGACCAGCAGGACATCCGTTTCCCGGTAGCGACGCTTGAACGCGACCTTGCGGTCGTCACGAAGACTGTTGATGAAGTCGTTGGTGAATTCTTCGGTCGAGACGTACTTGACCCGCATGCCGGGGAACAGTCGCTGTGCGTAGTGGCCGGCGGCGTGAAGAAGGTGCGTCTTGCCCAGGCCCGAAGCTCCCCAGATGAACAAGGGGTTGTAGGCACGCGCCGGCGCCTCCGCGATCGCGACGGCAGCGGCATGAGCGAATCGGTTGGACGATCCGATCACAAAAGTGTCGAAGGTGTACTTCGCATTGAGGCTGTTGGCGCCGGACCCCGAAGCAGAAGGAGTAGCGGGCGGCTTCGTGAAGTACGACGGCCACGATTCGTGAACGCTCGCGAGTGCTTCGCGGTCGTCGTCGACTTCTTCGGTCTCGGCAGTCTCGGAGTCCGAAGGTTCGCCGTCGCCTTCGGTGAATCTGCGCCGACGGTATGCGCCCGATGAGTTGACCGACTCGAACTGACGGCTGCCCGTGCGCTCCTCGACCGGTTCGGCGGGTGCGTCGGCATCGTCTTCGAGTGCAATGCGGACACCGAGTCCCTCGACCTGGCCACCGAGATGGCGTCCGAGTGCCTGCAGGATCGGCTCGCGCAGATCGCGCTCGATCGTCTCTTGAGCAAATGGCGATGGAACCGAGAGGAGTGCAAAACCCTGAGCAAGTGTGAGAGGCCTCACCAGACGGACAAATGCCTTCTGCTTGCTGCTCAAAGCCGGAAGATTACTTCCGGGGTCATCACTCGTGAGTTCTGCAACCACGTCGACCCAGACCCGTGCGAGCGCGTTGGGATCGTCGTTCACGTGGTTCCTTCCCGTGTTTCGCCGACAGTGGGTGTGCTGCAGCTGCCGAGCGTATGGCTGCGGCGTCGAATGATTCGGTGGATTACCACCCGGGGTGAGAACCCCGTAACAGGCTACGAATATGCCACCTGGGCTGTGTTTCCACACAATTATCCACAGATGTGGACAAACCTGCACCGAGTCGGTTTTTTCGTCAACCAAATTCGTCAAAGTGACCGAGAAATTGATCTACCTGCAACTTTGTCGGAACTCGAGGCGTTCGCCACTTGGTGTCGGGGATGCGTCAACACTCACAGCCCTGTGGATGAATGTGGAAACTCGGGATTCGGGGTCGCGTCCGGTGCTCGTGCCCGTATGTGCTGATGAGGCCTTGTCGAGAGCGTGCGCGGTTGGAACTGTCCGGGTTGCCTTCGGGCCACCTGCGTTCCGTAGCGGAACTGTTGCCAAGGTCACACTTGCCGCCTCGCTCGAGGTCACGGCCGTATGCACACCGCGAACGGAATCTTCGGAACAATGGAAGTGTCGGCGTGTCGCCGTGGTTGCCGCGGGAGGGCTCCGAATCGGGCTGGTTTGACCTTGGCAACGGTGGTAAGTAACCTCGAACGGTCACCCGCTGGTGGTGATCGCTTCGTGCTGGCTACATATGTCAGGTCGGATCGGTCTTCCAAGCCACAACGAGTGAAGTTGATTGTTCTGTACCTGTTGGATCCAAAGGCGCCGTAAGGCGTCGATCACTGAATGACGCCGGGAGGCGTCAATGAACTTCGAGGAGTGTTGACCGTGGCCAAGGGCAAGCGGACGTTCCAGCCGAATAATCGCCGCCGCGCGCGTGTTCACGGCTTCCGTCTTCGTATGCGTACCCGTGCGGGTCGTGCAATCGTTTCGGCGCGTCGCCGTAAGGGCCGCGATTCCCTCACCGCCTGATCTGATTTCGAGTTCAGGAGCTCGGGGTGTTGCCTGAGCCGTCTCGGTTGCGTCGCCACGCGGATTTCTCCGTGGCGGTGCGACGCGGGCGTCGTATGGGAAGACGCGACCTTGTCGTGCACGCGTTCGATCGCGAGCAAGTAGAGGCGCTGGTAGTAACAAATCACGGTCCCCGTTTCGGGCTGATCGTGAGCAAGGCTGTCGGGCCGGCGGTGATTCGACATCGAGTCGCACGCCGGCTTCGTCATATCTGTGCAGATTTCGTCGGGCAGGTTTCGCCGGAGACGGACGTGGTTATCCGCGCACTTCCGGGTGCAGCTACCGCCAGTTCAGCCGAACTGGCCAAGCAGTTGCGCGGGGGCCTGACCAAAATGAACCTATTGGTGTCGGTAAGTGAAGAGCCATGAGTACTCCGCTCTCTGAGCAGATCGAGACTCCCAGAGCCTCCCGTGTCATCACGGTGTTGAAGGCTGTGCGTCGCGCTCCCGCCACTGTTCTCATCTTCTGTATCGAGTTGTACCGGACGTATGTGTCGCCCTTGAGGATGCCGACCTGCCGGTTCACCCCCACCTGCAGTGAATACGCAGTCGAAGCGCTGCGCACTCACGGGGCGATCAAAGGCCTTTTCTTGACTGTGGTGCGGTTGGCGAAGTGTGCCCCCTGGCATTCTGGAGGGTGGGACCCTGTCCCTGCCCGTCGTGACCGTGATGCGGGTAGCCGCCATAGCTGTCCGGAAGCACGCGCAGCGTGTCACAGTCCGACGGACGAACAGAGGAGTACTTAGAGCCGTGCTCAATTTCATCTACTATCCGGTATCCGCGATTCTGTGGGTCTGGCACAAGGTCTTCGGGTTCATTCTCGGCCCGGACAACGGAATAGCCTGGGCGCTTTCCGTGGTGTTCCTGGTGTTCACCTTGCGTGCGGTTCTGTACAAGCCGTTCGTGAAGCAGGTCCGCACGACGCGTCAGATGCAGGAACTGCAGCCACAGATCAAGGCATTGCAGAAGAAGTATTCGGGCGACCGTCAGCGCCAGGCCGTCGAGATGCAGAAGCTCCAGAAGGAGCACGGATTCAACCCGATCATGGGCTGTCTCCCGGTCTTGGCTCAGGCTCCGGTGTTCATCGGTCTGTTCCACGTCCTGCGCTCGTTCAACCGCACCGGCACCGGCATGGGCCAGCTGGGCATGAGCGCCGAGGACAACCTCAACACCCCGAACTACGTCTTCTCGGCCACTGACGTCCAGTCGTTCCTGGATGCTCGTCTGTTCGGCGCGCCCATCTCGGCCGCGATCACGACGCCGGTTGCGCAGCTTCAGGCCTACGTCACCGAGAACGTTCCCGAGCTTCCGTCACGGCTGAACATCATCCTCGTGGCCGCTCCGCTGATGATCATCGCCAGCATCGCGACGCACTTCAACTCACGCGCTTCTGTTGCCCGTCAGAGCGAAGCAGCTGCCGCGAACCCGCAGTCCGCGATCATGAACAAGCTCGCCCTGTACGTCTTCCCGCTCGGTGTTCTGGTCGGTGGACCGTTCCTTCCGATCGCGATCCTCCTGTACTGGGTGTCGAACAACATCTGGACCTACGGTCAGCAGCACCTCGTCTTCCGCAAGATCGACGCGGAAGAAGAAGCCAAGAAGCAGGAAGCGATCACTCGCCGCAACGACAATGCGCCCAAGCCCGGTGCCCGTCCCGATCCCAGCAAGAAGAAGGGATCTCCGGCTGCGCTGAAGACCGCGGATTCAGCCGACGACGACGGTGACGCCCCGGAAGTTTCGCTCAAGAAGCCACAGCCGAAGCCCTCGGGTTCCAGTGGTGGTTCCACGTCGAAACCGAAACAGAACCGGCCACAGAGCAACCGCGGCAACTCCCCCAAGCGCAATAAACGGCGCTGATCCAGGAAAGAGAACGACCAATGTCCAGTGAAGCTGACATCGTTGTGGATGGAGAGAACGCAGACGTGAGCACCGAGACCACTGCGCCGGTTACCGATGTGGATGTAGACATCGACGATTCCGATGACGACCTGATCGAAGAGGGCGAGATCGCCGGCGACTACCTCGAGCAGTTGCTCGACGTTCTCGATTTCGACGGAGACATCGACCTTGACGTCGAGGGCGATCGGGCGATCGTCAGCATCGACGGCGGCGACGACCTGACCAAGCTTGTGGGACGTAAGGGTGAGGTTCTGGATGCTCTCCAAGAGCTGACTCGTCTGGCTGTTCAACAGTCGACCGGCGAGCGCAGCCGCTTGATGCTCGACATCGCCGGATGGCGGGCGGGCCGCCGCGAGGCACTCAGTGCTCTCGGTGCGGAAGCTGCACAGCGTGTTCTCGAGACCGGCGAACGCGAAGAGCTTGCTCCGATGACGCCGTTCGAACGCAAGATCGTGCACGACGCCGTCGCCAAGGTCGCCGGTGTTTCCAGCGAGAGCGAAGGCGCTGAGCCGTCTCGCCGAGTAGTTGTCCTCAAGGACTGACACTCCCCCCTTGATCGAATGCGGGCCCCGGATTTTCCGGGGCCCGCTTTTGTGTCCGAGAGTGTTTCACGTGAAACCGAATCCGGCGGCACGGTGAAGGTCAGGTGCCTATCGTTGTCGACACGGCCTATCTCTATTTCGGAACCTGTCGTCAATGAAGCGTCGTGAAGGGAAGCAATCTTGCTGATACGACCCGCGACACGGGCCGAGCTGGAAGAGCCCGTGGGGTTCGCGATGAACGATCCGGTCGAGTTCGTCGACACTGACTCGCTCCGGGAAGAGGTGGCGGCCGGACGGCTTCGTCCGGAATGGAGTTGGTTCGCCGTTGACGGCTCCAGGATCGTCGCGCGTGCCCTGTGGTGGGGGCGTGAGGACAGTGAGCGTCCGCTCGCCCTTGATTTCCTGCACGTGCTGGCTGACGTGCCGGATCGTGCTGCGCTTGCCGCCGAACTCATGTCGCGGGCGCACACCGAGTTCCATGCGAAACCTGAGTATGTGCTGGTCGTGCCGACCGCCGGGCAGGACGCGAATTCCGCCGTCGCAGACGCCGTGTCCTGGCGTCGTGAGGCGGCCCAGGCGGCCGGACTGACCGAGATCATCGAGCGGCTGCGTTTCGAGTGGACGCCTGCGGCCGGTGTGCCCGCCCCCTCCGAGCGTCTGACTTTCCGTCCCGCCACCGATGAGGAGTTCCTCGCGGTGTTCCAGCGGGTCGCTGTCGGCAGCCTGGACGTCGCCACGCAACGAGGCATCGCGGCTACGGACATCGTCAGCCAGGCCCGGGACGATCTCGAGTTCTACCGGTCGTGCCCCGGCGAACGATCGTGGTGGCGGCTGGCGGAGACCATGGACGGGACGCTGGTCGGCTTCGCGATCCCGTCCGCGACGCCCTACCACCGCAACGTCGGATACCTCGGAGTAGTGCCCGAGCTACGCGGGTGCCGCTACGTGGACGACATCCTCTGCGAGATCACCCGCTTTCACGCAGCCGATGGCGCCAATCGCATCACCGCGACCACGGACGTACCCAACACACCCATGGCCGCGGCGTTCAAGCGGGCGAACTACCAAGTGACCGAGGTCAGGATGGTGTTCGAGGCCCCGGCGGGCTGATCCGGGCCTCAACCGGAGGTTCGCTGCCGTCGTGCCGGCGCGGGCCTTTCTGTCCAGCTTGTCCGACGGTGTACGGGGTGACGCGGAGACCGCCGTGTACCAGGGGGTAAAGGTGGCCAGGTTCCAACTCGGCCCACATATCCTGCTGCAACGGTGTCGTACGAAAATAGAGGTCTCCAGATCCGGTCACCCGGTCGAGGAAGTGCCACCATCGGTTGCGCGCGCACGGCCGACTTGGCGCATTCGGCGGTACGCTCGGTCACTTGCATCGTCACCACAGCCACGGGGAAGTCGGAATAGAGGAGGTCGGCAGCGACCGAAACTTCGATCCCGAACGTCTCTCACAGGCGGGCGGCGATTCTTGAGAGCCGTCATGCTCAGCTTCATGATTGCCTTCTTGGCTGTCGGCGGGGCACTGTGCATGTTCGGATATTCGATCGACAACATGCCGTACTACATGTGAGCCCCTCCCCTCCCCCAGCGGAAATAGTCGGCCCTTCGTTTCACGTGAAACCGGATCGATGGTTGTTGCCCCGAGCCCTCGATCTCCATCCCAGATTGGTATTGGATGTCTACTGGATGGCGATCACGACCCAATGGCTTCTGGTGTGCCATCGTCAGCGCGAACCCCAACCTGACGGATGCGGCCGTGAACCAACTTCAGCCCGTCACCGTTTGCTTGCTCGATCATCGCGATCTGTGGGGCTTCGGCGCCTAGATCGGATCGTCTTCGGATATTTCGAATGTCGCGAACGGTTCGTCGTGCGCCGGAGTCGACGAACCGTTCCGGAGATGCCAACTGGCGGATCTCGTGCTCGAGTCCCACCCAGTGTCGAGCCGGCATGGAACGACGGTGCAGTTCGATGAAGAAATTTATGTGGTGCGGATTGCTCAATGCATCTGCGACGGAGTCGAGGGCGAGCCCAATGCTGCGGAGTGCGTTCACCATCAGTCCACAGGAGAGGGTGAACTCTCCGATGCGCATCCTGTGGAGCGAAGCTTCTTGGATTGATTCGCGGTTTGTGATGCCAAGCCTCCGGCGTCCCGCAACAGGTGTGTCAAGCCGACGGATGTATGGCTCGCAACAACCGGCGATGAGATACCGAAGCTGTCCGAGATCTGGAATCGAAGTCTGTTTTCCGAGTCGACCTACAGAGAGGATCTGACTGACCGAGTCCGTTCTGCAGTCCGACGTCGGCGATCTTTTGCAACGACTTTTTCATCGAAAATTGGTCTTTTTGGGTCAGAATTCCATCCATGTAACTACCCATGGCAGTTTCGTCACTGTGATGATACTAAGAATTGCGCTCCTATCTGCATTCGATCGCCCGGCTATGTTTCACGTGAAACGCGTCAGAATTGGAAGACTTATCAGCGCGATGTTTCACGTGGAACGTGAACCCCTCCCCTCCCCCGCTTGAATTTTGGGCCGAATACTTCCCAAAGAATGAACGAGTCGGCAGACTCACAGCGAGTCGGTGTGCAGAAGCGAACACATGCCGGCTCCAGAGCGGATAATGATTTCGGTCTTGATTGTTGATTTCGCGGTTTACGCGGGAGGATGTTTCACGTGGAACAGAATGGTGCGGCGTCGGTTGACTGGGACGAACAAGAGACTGCGCGCGCAGTGTTCGGTGACAGATATGAGATCGCGGAACGGTATTACCAATCCCTGGCGACGGATGGTGTCGAGCGCGGGCTCATTGGTCCCCGTGAAGTCCCTCGACTGTGGGAGCGTCACCTTCTCAATTGCGCCGTCATCGGTGAGTTGATTGCCGAAGGCGAGTCGGTTGTGGACGTTGGAAGCGGCGCCGGCCTACCCGGTATCCCTCTCGCAATCGCCCGCCCGGACTTGAAGGTGACTCTGGTCGAACCGTTGCTTCGACGCTCGGTGTACCTCGCGGAGTTCATCGAGTCCAACGGATTGGACGTATTGGTTGTCCGAGGGCGAGCCGAGGAATCGGGTGTTGTGAAGGAAGCGGGCGGCGCGGATGTAGTCACCTCGCGAGCTGTGGCGCCTCTCGAGAAGCTCGCACGTTGGTCCCTCCCACTCATTCACGAGCACGGCCGGATGTTGGCACTCAAGGGTTCGAGCGCCTCCGAGGAGATCGAGCGAGACCGTACGGCGCTCACCAAGTTGGGCGCAGGTAAGTTGGAAATACTCGAATGCGGAGCCAAGATTCTCCGCACCCCCACTGTTGTGGTGAAGGCCGAACGTCTCCCGAAGCGCCGCCAGCGTTGATGATTTACACGCATGCAATCGAGAGCAATGTACAGATGATGAGAGCACCTAGTGATCGATTCCCAATCGAAGGAGCAGTCAATGTCGGGTCGATCTGAATCCGCCGTTTCACGTGAAACACCGAAGCAGCACACGAGTGCGGGTGCGGATCAGATCGTCAACGACGACGACAATTTCACCGCCCCCTACGCGGCGATCTCCTCGGAGGAGACCCCCATCGGGGCGGCCGCGCATCGAGCGAGCCAAGTGCTTCATCCCCATTCGGTGACGCTGCCGAAGCCGGCGTTCCGCCGCGTGATCACCATCGCGAACCAGAAGGGTGGCGTCGGCAAGACGACGACCACGGTGAACCTTGCGTCGGCGCTCGCTCTTCAAGGGCTCACTGTCCTTGTGGTCGATTTGGACCCTCAGGGCAACGCCAGCACCGCTCTGGGCGTCGTCCATACCTCGGGCACCCCGTCGAGCTACGAGCTGCTCATAGGCGAAGTGAAGGCCCCGGAGGCGATCCAGACCAGCCCGCACAGCGAGCGCCTTCTCTGCATCCCGGCAACGATCGATCTGGCGGGCGCCGAGATCGAATTGGTCTCCATGGTTGCCCGCGAGAATCGACTCAAAGGCGCGCTCAACGACAAGGTGCTCGCAGAGCTTGACGTCGACTTCGTCCTCATCGACTGCCCGCCCTCGCTGGGACTGCTGACCGTCAACGCGATGGTCGCTGCCAAGGAAGTTCTGATCCCGATCCAGTGCGAGTACTACGCCCTCGAGGGGGTCGGTCAGTTGCTCCGCAACATCGAACTCGTCCAGGCTCATCTCAACCCGGATCTGCATGTCTCCACCGTCCTTCTGACGATGTACGACGGGCGCACCAAGCTGGCCGACCAGGTCGCCGAAGAAGTACGCAAGCACTTCGGTGAGGCCGTTCTGCGCGCTGTGATTCCGCGCAGCGTGAAGGTGTCCGAGGCTCCCGGATACGGGATGACAGTTCTCGACTACGACCCGGGTTCGCGTGGCGCCATGAGTTACCTCGACGCCGGCCGTGAACTTGCCGCCCGCTCTGCCACCACGACGACCCAGGAGCAGTGAGATGAGTCAAGCACGCAAAGGTGGATTGGGCCGCGGCTTGGCTGCTCTCATCCCCACTGGGCCGGCCACGGCGCCGGGTCTGGGATCGGCTGCAGCGGACGTCGTAATCGGCGTCGACAAGCGCAACCCCTCCCCTCCCCCACCGACCAAGGCGGCCCCGAAAACGCAGAAAGCCACCAAGGCGTCGGCTGCGAAGGCTCCGGTGGAAGCTGAGCCGGAGACCGAACTCGAGCCGACCGGCGCGGTCTATCTCGAGATCGAACCGAGCCTGATCGAGACGAACCCGAAGCAGCCTCGCAGCGTTTTCGACGAGGAAGCACTCGCGGAGTTGGTTCACTCGATCCGCGAGTTCGGATTGATGCAGCCGATCGTGGTCCGTCGTCACGGTGACAAGTACCAACTTGTCATGGGTGAGCGTCGCTGGCGCGCGAGCCAGGAAGCCGGGCTGGAGAAGATTCCGGCGATCATTCGTGAAACAGATGACGACTCGATGCTGCGCGACGCGCTCCTCGAGAACATCCATCGAGTTCAGTTGAACCCCCTCGAGGAGGCAGCGGCGTATCAGCAGCTGCTCGAGGAGTTCGAAGTCACCCACGAAGAATTGGCCAATCGGATCGGACGTTCGCGTCCCGTCGTGACCAACATGATTCGTCTGCTGAAGCTGCCGGTGGCGGTTCAGCGTCGCGTTGCGGCTGGAGTACTTTCGGCCGGCCATGCTCGCGCACTGCTGTCCCTCGAGGCGGGTGCCGACGCTCAGGAGGTCATGGCGGCGCGCATCGTCGCGGAAGGAATGTCTGTTCGCGCGACGGAGGAAGCAGTCACTCTGGCCAACCGGGCGGATAATGAGATCGCTCCCCCACAGAAGCGCAAGCCCATCGTGATGCCGGGTCTGCAGGATGTGGCCGAGCGGTTGTCGGACTCGTTCGACACTCGGGTGACTGTCAGTCTGGGCAAGCGGAAGGGAAAGATTGTGGTCGAATTCGGCTCGGTCGACGACCTACAACGCATCGTCGGAATGATGGAAGCACAGAAATCCAAGTAGAGAACTCGGATGCCCGTTTGGTGACGTAATCATGATGACCGGGCACACCACCTATTTTCGTCACTGTGACAAATCTAGGTGGTCCGAGCTTCTCGAAATCTTGAACCGGGACGAAAGATGTTGAACAGCAATATATTAGGGCGATCAACTCTCGTGCCACTGCCGACTTGTCGTAGCTGGCCTATCCTGGAGAAGAGAAAAGCAGCGGGCGAGCATCAAAACCGCTTCGGGGACCTACGGAGAGTGAGTTAGTCAGTGTCGACTCACGTCATCACCTCTCTCACACTCGACAGCCTCGATCAGCTTTCCGCCCATGCGCGCCGATGCGTGTTCTGGGAGATGGACCCGGGCGCGCTTCACGACGCCCGAGGATTCTGTGATCAGGAATTCGAGAAGGAAGCCTGGCTGTCGATGGTCATGCTCGAGTGGGGTTCGTGCGGACAGGTCGCCGTCCGCGACGGAAAGCCGCTCGGCAGTGCGTTGTACGCCCCTCCCCGCATGATCCCGCGCGCGCAACTGTTTCCCACCAGCCCGGTCAGCTCGGACGCAGTGCTTCTCACAAGCCTTCGCCTCGAGCCCTCGGGCATAGAGGAAGAACTAGGGCCGAGCCTGCTGGCCGCTGTCGTGACAGATCTGGTCCGACGAGGAGTTCGTGCGCTCGAGGCATTCGGTATCCGTAGCGGCGACTTGGGGCCAGCTTCCGACGTGGCCAGTGCAACGGCAGCTCTGGAATGTTCACCCGCAGAATGCATGATCAGTGCCGAGTTCCTCGAGGACTACGGTTTCGAGGTCGTGGCACCGCACCATCGTTATCCGCGCCTTCGTCTCGAACTCAATCGAGATCACGAATGGAAAGTCGACGTCGAAGAAGCCCTCGACCGTCTACTGAAGGCCGCAGCTCTCGAAATGGTGGAGATCAGCGAACTCGCCAGAGTGTGAGCAGGTGCCGACCGCAGGACCTACGAAATGCGGTCGGCTACCGAAAGTTCTTCTGCGAGAAGCTCGGCGAAGGTGAAGGTGCCGGTCGGCTGATCGTCTTGACCCAGTAGGTACAGCCGCTTGACCGAGATCAAGATGGCTTCGGCGATGGTGTCACGCATCCGCGGATTCGTCAGTACCGCAACGTCGGACGCGTTGGACAGGTAGCCGAGATCGATCTGTACCGTCGGCATGTTGGTCAGGCGCAACAACTCCCACGTTCGACCGTGAGTTCTGCAGTCCCGCAACGGAGTTCGCGCAACGATCTCGCGCTGAACGAAACCGGTCAACACCTGCCCGATCATCGAGACCGAACCGTGCGAATTTCCGAAGTGGAAGCTCGCGACGCCGTTCGCCGACGGGCTCGAGTTGCTGTCGCAGCGCAGGGAGATCATCAGATCGGCGTCGAATGCGTTGGACGTCAGCGCGCGCTCGGCCTCGCTCGGATCGGCGTTGTGCGGGCGGGAGAGGAAGGTTTCCATCCCGGTTGCTGCCATCCGCCCCTCGAGGCGCATAGCCAGATCCCACAGGATGTCGGCTTCGGAGATGCCGTTGACGATGGTGCCGGTGGACGGACCACCGAGGCCTGGATCGATGACGATGCGCTTGCCGCCCAGCTGTGGGCCCTTGCGCCTCACCAGCTCCTCTTCGCTGATCGCGTGCGGCGATCCGCCGGTGACGCGAGTTCCCAGCAGTTCCAGCGAACGCAGTGTCTGCGGTCCGCAGATACCGTCGGCGGCAATCCCGATTTCACGCTGGAAAGACGAGAGAGATTCGTGGGTCTGCGGGCCGAAGAAACCGTCGACCCGACCTGCGTAGAAGCCCAGGTCCTGCAATTTGGCCTGCAGAGCTGCGACGTCGTCGCCGTACAGCGGCGCAGAAAGCTGGTAAATCAACGTACGGGCGCCCAGGCGGTACGAGGCCTCGCGAAGTGACCGATAGGTGGCCGGGCCCACGATGCCGTCGACAAGGAGCCCACGCTGCTGCTGGAAGGCGCGAACGGCGCTGTCGAGTTGATGATCGAAGATGGCGTCGGGTGCAACCCAGTGGGCACCGTCGGCGCTTTCACGTCGAATACCGGAAGTTCCGTGATGGAGGTATCCCAGCTTCGTCAATGTGCCCCGAATCTCGGCGACGGCCGGGCCGTGATCGCCGTGTCGGAGTCTGTGCATGCGTGAAAGCCTCTCGGATCGGTTAACGAATTCGATCGATGTGCCTGGTCGTAGACCCGATCAGGCACATCGATCGATTATCTCAGAAATTCTGTGGATTGCGAGAATCCACGATGCTCATCCAGCCGTCAGAGAACGTCTGCGAGGTCCTTGAGCAGCGCGGCCTTGCCCTTGGCGCCGACGATCGTCTTGATCGGCTTGCCGTCCTTGAACAGGATCATCGTCGGGATCGACATGACCTGGAAATCGCGGGCGGCCGCCGGGTTGGCGTCGATGTCGAGCTTCGCGACGGTCAGCTTCTCGCTGTTCTCACCGGCGATCTCCTCGAGGACCGGGGCGACCATCTTGCACGGGCCGCACCAGGTTGCCCAGAAATCGACCAGAACGGGCTTGTCGCTGCCCAGGACGTCCTGCTTGAAGGAATCGTCGGTGATGGTGACGGTATTCGACACTGTTACTCCTCGAGGGTTGGGTTCGACAGCTTGGTGAATCAGGGAGCGCCGACGACGTCGACCGTGTGGCCGGCTGCGTCGAGCGTGTTGGCGGTGATGTCGCCGCGGTCGGCCAGCC
>NZ_JASHKY010000027.1:0-62047 GCF_030056935.1 Rhodococcus sp. IEGM 1302
GTCGGTCGTCGTGCACCCCATCCGCAACTACATCGAGCACGCCGACCTCCTCGTCATCAAGAAGGGCGAGAAGGTCACGATCGACGTGAACGTCATCGTCGTCGGCGATGCTGCTGCAGGCACGATGGTCGCGCAGGACGCATCCACGATCTCCATCGAGGCCGACGCGCTTCACATCCCCGAGCAGATCGAGGTTTCGGTCGAGGGTCTCGAGATCGGAACCCAGATCCTGGCCAGCCAGCTCGAACTGCCCAAGGGCTCGACCCTGCAGGCTGACGCCGACACCCTGATCGTCAACGTCGTTGCTGCACCCACCGAGGCAGACCTCGAAGAGGGCGCAGAAGCTCCCGCCGCCGACGAGGCTGCAGAAGAGGCCTGATCCTCTCGGTTCCAACAGAACTCACTGCGCGCGGCGCGTCATTCCGATTCGGAGTGACGCGCCGTTCGTGCGTAGCAGGAAAAATCAAGCCAGAAAGTAGCGTCCGTTGAGCACAGATACCGCCCTCGTCATCGGCCTGGGTAATCCCGGCCCCCAGTACGAGAAGACCCGGCACAACGTCGGCTTCATGGTCGCCGGCACCCTTGCCGGGCGCATGGGCGGAAAGTTCAACGTACACAAGAAGAGTGGTGCCGAAATCGTCGAAGGTCGCCTCGCCGGCCGGCGCGTGATTCTCGGAAAACCACGCTCGTACATGAATCTCTCGGGTGGCGCTGTCGCCGGTCTCGCACGGTTCTTCTCGGTCGACGCCGCGAACATCATCGTCGTCCACGACGAACTGGATCTCGATTTCGGGACGATCAGACTCAAACTCGGCGGCGGCGAAGGCGGCCACAACGGCCTGCGGTCCATTTCGAGTTCGTTGACCACCAAGGACTACCTGCGCACGCGCGTCGGGATCGGTCGTCCGCCGGGCCGCATGGACCCGGCGGACTACGTTCTCAAGCCGTTCTCGTCCACGGAGCGAAAAGAACTCGATCTCGTATGCGAAGAGGCTGCGGATGCAGTGGAGCTACTGCTCGAACTCGGGTTGGAAGCCGCACAGAACCGCCTGCACTGACGGTCAGTTACCCAGCAGTGCAGCCGAATTCGCGCGGCGGAGCTTCCCCGACGACGTCTTCGGGATACTGCCGGGACCCAGGACCGCAACGGCGCGAGGTCGGACACCGACGTCGGCAACCACGGCGTGGACCACTTCGCGTTCGATACGCTTGACCTCTTCCGGATCTTCGAAAGCGTTGGTCTCGACGGCGACTGCAAAGCTCTCACGCTTCTGGCCGGCGTCGAGACGAATCGCGACGGCGTTTCCGGGACGCACACCGGCAACGGTTCCGGCCGCCCGTTCGATGTCTGTGGGGTACACGTTCCGGCCGCCCATGATGATGACGTCCTTGACACGCCCGCACACCACGACCAGTCCTTCCTCGGTGAAGTACCCGACGTCACCGGTGTCGAGCCAACCGTCGGCGTCCTGGGCCGGCTTGTGTCCGTCGACCGTGACGTACCCGGGGGTGACTGCCTTGCCGCGAACCTCGATGATTCCGACACCGCGGGCCGGAAGCACCTGACCGTCACGGTCGACGATGCGTCCCTCGAGGTCAGGCACCATCTTGCCGAGTGTGGCGAGGGCACGAGCGTTGGGGCGATTGGACGGCACCGCTCGAGACATCGATTCGAGAAAGTCTGGATCGACGTAGTCGAGGACCTGACCTTGATCGGGATCCGGAATCGACACGGCGAGCGTGGTTTCCGCCATTCCGTACACGGGCGCCAGCGCAGTCGGGTTCAAACCGAAACGCGCACCTGCCTCGGCGAGTGCATCCATCGTTTCGGGATCCACCGGCTCGGCGCCGTTCCACATGTATCGGACGCTGGACAGGTCGACTGCCCCGTCTTCCGCCTGTGCGAGTCGACGAGCCAAGAGCGAGTACGCGAAGTTCGGTGCGGCGGTGACGGTTCCGCCGTACTTGCCCATCAGTTCGGCCCACAGCACCGGGGTGCGCAGGAAATCCATCGGCGTGATGCTGATGACCTCTGCGCCCACCTGCATCGGAACCGTGAGAAAACCGACCATGCCCATGTCGTGGAAGAGCGGAAGCCAGCTCACCATCACGTCGTCTTCGATGGAGAACTTGATGCGGTTGATCATGGCGTAGGCATTTGTGTAGAAGTTCTCGTGCGTGATCTGCACGGCCTTGGGCGAACCGGTGGAACCGGACGTCAACTGCTGGAGTGCGATATCCGATTCGGCCGTCTCCACGGGATCGATCGACGTTCCGCTGCGAAGCTCGTCCACCGTCACGACGGTGATGCCACGCTCTTCGAGGAGCGGCTTGGCCGCGTCGAAGGGCGCACCAAGAATGACGGCTTTCGCGGAGATCATGTCGATCACAGTCTCGGTGTCCTGAGCCCAGACGCCCAGATCCGTTCGGGGGGTCGGCTGATGCAGCATCGTCACCGACGCACCGCGCATCCACGTCGCCTGGCAGGCAGGTGCGATGTCGACGGGCTGTCCGGCGAGAATGCCGATCGCGACGCCGCGATCGATACCGACCTCGGCCAGGCCGCCGGCCATGCGCCTAGCCTCCTGGTGGATGTCGCCCCAGGTCTGACGGAAAGCGTTGTCCGGCTCTCCCGTCACCAGGCCGCGGTCGGTGACTGCGGCGGTCGCATACATCTCTTCGGTGAACTTGCTCAACGCAACTCCTCGGTCAGTGTCACTCTTCGATCAGTGCAACTCTTCGCAGGACACAAATGGCTGTGTGTTCGAACACACACATACATGGATAATCAGCGATCGTTCGCCGAGTGTTACGCCGCAGTGGCTATTGCATCGTGGTCTGCGAGTATCCTTTCTCTGTTGTGCTGCCGCACTCTCCACCTGTCCGCGCACCGGCACGTCGCCGGCACCGACGCCCACTTCGAGAGGTTCTTCGTTGACTACCCCGTCCGACTCGACCGTCCCTTCCGACTCGACTGTCCAGTCCGACACCGAAGGCCCCGATTCAACCGAGAGCGGGTCGGTCGCGGTCACGACGACGACCAAGGGCCTGTCCGCCGAGGCAGAGCGTCGCCGCACCTTCGCCGTCATCTCGCATCCCGACGCCGGAAAGTCGACGCTGACCGAAGCGCTGGCACTGCACGCGAAGAAGATCTCGGAGGCAGGAGCCGTCCACGGCAAGGCAGGCCGCAAGTCGACGGTCTCGGACTGGATGGAGATGGAGAAGGCCCGCGGCATTTCCGTCAGTTCCACCGCACTGCAGTTCAACTACCACTCGTCCGAGACCCCGGACGAGCAGATCAACGTCATCAACCTCGTCGACACCCCCGGTCACTCCGACTTCTCCGAGGACACGTACCGCGTCCTGACCGCCGTCGACGCGGCGGTCATGCTCATCGACGCTGCCAAGGGCCTCGAACCGCAGACGCTCAAGCTGTTTCAGGTGTGTCGTCACCGCGGCATTCCGGTCATCACCGTCATCAACAAGTGGGACCGTCCCGGTCAGACTCCTCTCGAACTGCTCGACGAGATCAGCGAACGGATCGGCCTCACGCCCACCCCCCTGTACTGGCCGGTCGGCATCGCCGGCGACTTCCGCGGACTGCTGCGGCGCGGTGAAGACGGTCAGGCTCGCGAATACGTCCGCTTCACCCGCACCGCAGGCGGCGCGAAGATCGCCCCCGAAGAGGTCATGGACGCCGACGCGGCGCTCGCCAAGGAAGGCTCCGAGTGGGAGACCGCGGCCGAGGAGAGTGAACTGCTCTCCGCTACCGGCCAGGACCACGATCAGGAGATGTTCCTCGCCGGTCAGACTTCCCCGGTGATCTTCGCGTCCGCGATGCTCAACTTCGGCGTCCGCCAGATCCTCGACACCCTCGTCGAATTGGCGCCGCCGCCGCGTGGGCGCGAAGACCTCAGCGGCAAGCCGCGCGAGGTCACCGATCCGTTCAGTGCGGTCGTCTTCAAGGTCCAGGCCGGTATGGACACCGCGCACCGCGACCGTCTGGCGTTCATGCGCATCGTCTCCGGCGTGTTCGAGCGCGGCATGGTTGTCACACACGCCCAAACCGGCAAGCCCTTCACGACCAAGTACGCCCAGACGGTATTCGGACGTGAACGTTCCACCGTCGAATCCGCGTTCCCCGGCGACGTCGTCGGCCTCGTCAACGCCACCGCACTCGCACCCGGCCACACGCTGTACACCGAGAAGAAGGTGGAGTTCCCGCCGATTCCGTCGTTCGCGCCGGAACACTTCTCGATCCTGCGCGCCGAAAGCGCCGGCAAGTACAAGCAGTTCCGCCGTGCTGTCGACCAACTCGATTCCGAGGGCGTCGTCCAGATTCTCCGCAACGACATCCGCGGCGACGCCTCCCCCGTCATGGCGGCTGTCGGCCCGATGCAGTTCGAGGTCGTCGCAGCGCGCATGAAGGCCGAGTTCAACGTCGAGGCCAAGATGGAACCGCTCGGCTACGCATTGGCTCGCCGTACCGACGCCGCGTCCGAGGTCGAACTGAACCGTCAACGAGGTGTGGAGGTCTTCACCCGTTCCGACGGTGTTCTGCTCGCCCTGGTCAGTGACAAGTGGCGCCTGCAGTACATCCAGAAGGAACTCCCGGATCTGACGCTCGAACCCCTCGTCGCTGCTGCGGACTGATGAGCCTGATCGAGGCGCTGTTCGACGCCGAACTGCACATCGGCAGCGCCACGATTCTCTGGCGAGAGATCATCGGAAACGCGTTCGGAATCGGCTCCGCGATCGCGGGCGCGCGACGCTCGGTATGGGCGTGGCCCGTCGGCATAGCCGGAAATGCCTTGTTGTTCACGGTGTTCATGGGCGCACTTTTCCACACGCCGCAAGAGCTCAATCTCTACGGCCAGGCCGGCCGTCAGTTGTTGTTCATCACCGTCAGCGTCTACGGGTGGACTCAGTGGCGACGCGGGGCACGCGACTCCGGTCGCGCAGTCCTGCCCCATTGGGCGACAACTCGCGAGCGCGTCGCCATGATCGCCGTCATGACCAGCGGCACAATCGCTTTCGCCTGGATCTTCGACCTCCTCGGCTCGTACGGAGCGTGGGCAGAGGCCTGGATCTTCACCGGCTCCATCCTCGCGACATACGGCATGGCGCGCGGCTGGACCGAATTCTGGCTCATCTGGATCGGCGTCGACGCCGTTGGTGTTCCCCTTCTTTTCCGAGCCGGCTATTACCCTTCGGCGATCCTCTATCTGGTCTATGCATTCTTCGTCCTGTGGGGCTTCGCAATGTGGCTGCGCATTCAACGCCGAACTCCACAAGGGGTGTGACCGTAAACCAACTCCTGGTATGTTTGCGTCGATTAAGCAAACCGGCGGTCTGTTTACGGGCATCAGGAGCGAAACAATGGAAGACAAGAATTCTCACGGAATAGCGGGCCCCAACGGTTCCGGCAACGGATCGAGAGCCAATAGTTCCGCAAGTAATGGTTCTGCAAGCAATGGTTCTGCAAGCAATGGTTCTGGGAGCAACCTTTCCACGGGTAACGGTTCCAGCAGTGCCACCGCCACAGCGGATTTTCTGTCGACCGCACCCAAGCAATCCGATGCATTCACGTTTCCGCTTCCTGCCCGAACCACGGCCGCACACAGCAGCGGAGAGGACCTTTCAGTGCCAGCTTCAACACGCGAATCATCGAGGACGCTCGAAACTCGGAGTCGTACCGTCGTACGTCGCGACGCGATGGGCGTAGCCGCCGTTCGAGTGGCCGGTCGACTCACCCACACCGAACTCATCGCAAATCAGGCCTCACCCTCGAGCGCACATTCCTCCGATCCCACGACGGATCTGGACGAGTTGCTCACGATGCTCGGCAGCTACCTGTTGTCCTCGGGGTTCGAACATCCCGAAATCCACGCCAAGCTGGGCGGACAGTCGATCGTCGTCAACCTCGTATCGCCGGAGATCAGCGCGAGCTGATCTGGGCCCAGCTGCCCCTCAGGGCCACAGCACTGCTCGTGTCCATGCTCGGTCCGAGCCGCGCCGGTACAACCACCGCTGATGCCGACGCCCGGAGTCTGCCTGCCAGAACTCGACAGACTCCGGCTGGAGGCACCACGCACGCCAGTCCTCCGACACGAACCCTGGGTCGTCGCTGATTCTTGCTTCCGCAGCGGCCACCGACGTGTCGTACGCCCCTAAGTCTTCGAGCACCTCGCTCTGCTCACTTGCCGTCGCCACCGCTCTCGCCGTGACGGAGCGTTCGACGAAGTCTCGGCGTCGAAGTGCGTCGTCGCCCTCGCGAACCGTTCCGCGAATCCGGATCTGTTGACCCGTCTCGCGCCAGTAGAAGGCGAGCGATGCTCGCGGATTTTCTTTCAGCTCAACACCTTTCGGCGAAGCAGCTGAACCAAAGAACCAGAACCCACCCTCGGTCACGTCCTTGAGGATGAGGAAGCGAGAATCAGGCATACCGTCGCCGTCCACGGTCGAGAGCGCACACACGTGTGGCTCGACGACGCCGAAGGCCACGGCCGCACGGAGCCAGTCGAGGAACAACTCCCCCGGCTTTTCCGGAAAACACTCGGGCGCGGGCGGCGGAGTTCCGGTCAGCGCGGGGATACCGCGAATCCACGTCCGTACGTCAGGCAGCGAAAAATCTGCATCAACCATGAGCCGACTCTAATCGCGGGCGACCTCAGGAGACGTTGCGAACGACCGAGTCGCCGAACGACGGTTGCTGCAGCAGCGCCCACTTGTTGGACGTCAATCGGAAACTCGGCATGTCGGCGAGCGCCACCACCGATTCCCAGGTCCGCTCGTAGCTCGTGTGGGAGATTCGCCATTCACCGTCGCTGCAGCGGGTGTATCTGTCGTGATAGAAGGCCGATCCGCGAAGCAGCATGCCGTCTTCGGGGATTACCACTGTGTCCGCGAGGCACCAGATCCCGGTTGCGGTGTCTCCGTCGACGTCGATCTCGGGTTGCCCGCACTGATGTTCGGTGATGATGTGTGATCCGAGAGTGTTCTCGAGGAAGGAGACGAACGAATCTCGGGAATCGAAACTGAGTTGTTCTCCGTAGATCGCGGTGGCGTCGACGGTCAGAGTGTCGGCGAATTCGACCCACGATTTGGTGTCCAAGGCGCGTGCGTATCGGTACTTGAGTCTTTGGATGAGAACAATCGCTTCGAGATCCATGATCCCCGCCTCCCGGTGCAGCAACCACCCGTCCTATGTGTGCACATTAGCCTGTATCACGCCGAAACGGGCATTACTCTCAAAGCTAGTAGAAATGTCAGCCGATAACACGCTTTTCCAGGCCGTCGAGCATGATCGTGATCTTCTCGTCCAACCAACCTCGCCCGTGCCACGTCGATTCGTCGCCGATTCCCTCGATCAACGACTCCGATGCATTCCAACTTTCCTGATACGCCTGTCGCGCGGAACGTGAATCGGCGGAGCTGACGGTCTTGTCCATCGCCGCCATCATTGCGAACTGCGTCATCGTCACCTCGGAGATGAAGTCCACCGCCAATATCGCATCGTGGGGTGTGAAGCCTTGCGCAGTCAACGAACCGACCAGTTTCTCCACGATCTCGATTATCGCCGGCGGCGTGCCCGGAACTGCGAGACCGACCTGGGCCAGACCTGGATAGCGCTCGAACGAGGACCACAGAACGTCGCAGAAATCCTTCAGGAATTCGCGCCACGGACGATTCGTATCGGGCCATACAGTCTGACGCACAACATGATCCGAGCAGGCACGCAGCAGCGCTTCGCGGTCTGCGAAGTAGCGATAAAGTGCAGAATGACTGACGCCCAGCCGCTTTGCCACGCTCGGCATGGTCAGTTCACTCAGATCACCGGCGAGGGCGGCCTCGACGATGTCCACTGTCGACAACGTCGGCGGCCGCCCCGTCTTCTTTCCGGTCTGCATTCTGCTCAGCTTGCCACCAACCGCCATCCCGACGCACGGTGGCGCTGATTCCAGAACGCGGCGTAGTTCCCACCGGCTGCGAGCAGGACTTCGTGGGTGCCCACTTCGACGATCGAACCGTCGTCACCGAGCACGATGATCTGATCTGCGGCCACGACGGTCGACAGTTTGTGAGCGATCACGAGCAGTGTGCTTTCCCTGGCGAGTTCTTGCATCGCACGTTGAACGTGTGCCTCGTTCTCGGGATCGAGCGCGGCAGTCGCCTCGTCGAGCAGAACGACAGGTGCGCGTTTGAGGAGTGCGCGTGCAATGGAGACCCGCTGCCGCTCTCCACCGGACAGTGCCGTCCCGCCCTCACCGACACGGGTGTCCCAACCCCGAGGAAGCCGCTCGACGATTTCCGCGACGCCCGCGATCCGAGCCACGTCGAAGACTTCTTCGTCCGTGGCTTCGGGGCGGCCGAGGCGGATGTTCGCGATCAACGTGTCGTCGAAGAGGTACACGTCCTGGAAGACCAGAGACAGCTGCGACATCAGGTCGGCACTCGTGAGGTCCCGCACGTCGACGCCGCCGACACGCACCACACCGGAGTCGACGTCGTAGAAGCGCGAGATCAACCGGGTGACGGTGGTTTTGCCGGACCCTGACGGACCGACCAACGCCGTCAACGACTTCCGTGGCACGTCGAAGGAGATGTTTCGCAGAACCTGCCCACCGTCCGCGTATCCGAAGTCGACGGCGTCGAACTGCACTGCCGTCTCCCCCGTCGCCGTCCCGCTGGTATCGGGTTCGACCATTGGTTCAACTTCGAGGATCTCGGACATTCGCCGGATTTCATTGCGTGCCATTCTGATTGCACCGCCGAACTCGCCGATCTCACCCAGCGGCTGGATGAACCGTGCGGTCAGTCCGAGTAGCGCGATCAACGTGACCGGATCGATGTCGCCGCCGAGCGCGAGGAACGCGCCCAAGATGATCACGGCAGAGAACACGAATTGCAGGGCGATCCCGTTGACCACGGACCCGATCACCACGAACCACAGTTGTGAACGACCGGCAGTGTGTTGCGCTTCGATCGCGTCGTCGAGCGGTTCGTACACCCCGTGGGTGCGTCCGAAAGCACGCAGGACCGGTTGGCAACGCGCGTATTCGAGCACTCGATTGTTCGATTCGACGGCCGCTGCATGAGCCCGATCGTCGGCCTTGGCAGTCATCGTCGAGGCAAATCGTGCTGCCGCGAAGAGAATCGGAACGCTGATTACCAGCGCGAGCCCGAGCCGCCAGTCGAAGAACAACATGCACACGACAATGGTTGCCGGGCTGGCAATTCCGGAGATGATCGGTGTCATCAGGTGCGCAGCGGCCCCCATCACCGAGATGGTGCCCTTGCTGGCAACCTGCGATACCTGCCCGAGTCGGCCGGCGCCGAACCAGCCGAGCGGCAGAGTGACGAGATGATCTCCCAGGCGCAGATGCATCGTCCGCAGCAGAGTGAGGGCCGACTCGAAACCCTTCATCGCCTGCAGGTAGTGCGCAATCGAACTGATCACAGCGCATACGGCCATGGCGGCGAGCCACCGAACGAAACTGCCCCAGCTCTGATCGAACAGTGCCTGCACCGCAGGGACCAGAAGCGCCACTGCCAAACCCTGCATCACGCCGTACAACACTGCCCACACCAGGAACTCGCGATAACGGCCCTGATTCTGCGGGCCGAGTATCCGGAAGAGGTCGCGAATCATGAGTTGGCCTTTCCTGCTGCGTCAGACTTACCTGCGGTGTTGCGTTCAATCGAGTCGGCCCGACTGTGCTCAATCGAGTCGGCCCGACTGTGTTCAATCGAGTCGGCCCGACTGTGACTCGCCCACATCCGGGCATAGGTTGAACCACTCGCCACAAGCTGATCGTGCGTGCCCTTCTCCACGATCCGTCCGGCGTCGAGGACCACGA
The DNA here is from genome assembly GCF_030056935.1 of Rhodococcus sp. IEGM 1302. NCBI lineage: Bacteria > Bacillati > Actinomycetota > Actinomycetes > Mycobacteriales > Nocardiaceae > Rhodococcus > Rhodococcus sp. IEGM 1302. The sequence goes on from NZ_JASHKY010000027.1 coordinate 9,861, forward strand.
TCTGATCGGCGCTCACGATCGAAGCCAACCGGTGCGCGATCACCAGCACGGTGCGCCCCACCGTCAAACGCGACAGCGCTTCTTGGATATCGGCTTCGGACTCCGGGTCGGCGAACGCGGTTGCCTCGTCGAGCACGAGAACAGGAGTGTCCGCGAGAATCGCACGCGCGATGGAGACTCTTTGGGCTTCACCACCCGAGAATCTGGCGTCGACCCCGACCACCGAGTCGTACCCCCTCGGGAGCGCTTCGATTCGGGTGTCGATCTGCGCGGCTGCGGCAGCGGCCTTCACCTCGGCCGAAGTCGCCTGCGGTCGGGCAAGCCGAATGTTGTCGAGCACGGTCGCTTCGACCAGCTGCACGTCCTGCAGAACGAATCCGACGTGGCGGTACAGCTCGTCGGTAGCGACTTCCCTGACGTCGACACCACCGATGGCCACGGATCCGGCACGCACGTCGTGGAACCTCGGAACCAGCGTTGCCAGCGTCGACTTACCCGAACCCGAAGGTCCGACCAGCGCCGTCACCGTACCCTCCGGCAGCGTCAGATCGATGTCGGTCAGAACGTCGGCGCCGTCGTCGTATGCAAAGGAAACTCCGGAGAATCGAACTTCGTTCCCCACAGGCTTTTTCGGATGATCGGTTTCCGGCAGAGCGTCGGTTGCGAACAGCGCGATCAGTCGCGCCGCAGCGGCGGCTGCCTCACGGCGTGCCTGCATACCGAAACCGATGGTCGTCACCGACACCGGAATCACCATCGCGACAAGAGAACTGGTCAGCACATCGATGGGTGACACCCATCCGGAGTGAACGAACCACGAGCCGAGGCCAAGGTTGACCACCAGCACAACCGGTGCGCTCAACGCAATCGAGGCCAGCGCCTCGGTCCGGAGCATCGGGCGAACCCAGCCCTCGTACGAGACGGCAAACGCCTTGGCAGCGTCGCGGTATCGAGAATGTGACTGCTTGTCCTGACCGAAGGTCTTGACCACTGCGATGCCGGTGACGAACTCGACGATGGTGTTGCTGATGGCCGCGATGCCCTCATTCATCCGGCTCATCTTGACGGCCATGTCCTTGGTCATCATGGCGTAGGCGATCATGTAGATCGGGAGGGTGGCAATCGCGACCAGTCCCAGACGCCAGTCGATCGAGATCACGTAGCCGAGCCCGACGAGCGGCACCGCGATGGCGCCGGTGGTCTCGACGGCGCTGTGCGCAACCAGGTAGTGGAGATCGGAGATGTCGTTCTGCGCGGCTTTTCGCACGGTTCCGGACGAGTGGGAGGTGAACCAGCCCAGTGGAAGTCGACCCAGTGTCGCTGCGATTCGACGCCGAAGCACAGCTTGAAGATTGACATCGGCGAAGTGCGTCACGATCAATGCACCGCCTCCGAAGAACGCACGCATACCCAGACCGAAGACGACCACCCACACGATCGTCCAGACGCGAGACGAGTCGATGTCGCCGCCCACGATCAGCGTCTTACCCAACTCGGCGATAGCCACGTACGGCACGATGGCCGCGACCGCGGCGATCACCTGCATCACCATCGCGATGGTGGTCCGTGTACGAACTGGCGCAAGGAGTTCGCGAAGCGCGCTCTTGTGCGCCGCCGCTTCAGCTTTGGCTTGCGAGGCTTCGGCCGCCGCTCCTTGTGATACGTCGGCCTCCTCAGATGAAATGTCTGCTTTCGTAGCCTCTGTCGTCGTCATTTCGAGAACGCCTTCCATCGGGTAACTGCGTCGGCGTCGGATGCGATGCGGCCTTGGAGTTCCGCGCCGGTGAGAGTGCGATCGGCAAGAGCCTCGAGGTCTTCGAGGATCCAGTAGACCGCGAAAGGATAACTGCCGAACCAAAGTTCACCGCTCACGTCCGCCGTGCGTCCGGCCTTCACTGCGGAGATCTCGTTGAACAGTGGATTTGCGTGAACTAGAGCGCCGTCGTAGATGTTGCCCGAGGTCACGACCATCGCGTCCGCCGCGTGCTGTCCGACCTCCTCGTCTGACACCGAAGACGTGGCAACACCTGTGTTGGGGCCGATCTTCGCGTCGAGTTCGGCTTGCGGGCGCCCGAAACCGGCTTCCTCGATGATCGAGGACATCGGCGACTGTGGGATGACGGTGTACATGCCGCCGGAGAATCCCACCAGCACTGACAGCGTCTGCGGTTGCGCCTCGACCGTTCCGGATACTTCGGCAAATTTGGTCTCGAGCCTCGACACGATTTCGCGAGCTTCGGACTCTCGACCCAGTGCAGTCGCCGCGGTATTCAGAACTTCGCGCCACGGCGCCGCATAGGCGAGCACCGTCGTCGGGGCAATCTCGTTGGCCTGCGCGGTGATCGACGTCAACGAGCCGACATCACTGAGCAGGATTCGGTCAGGATGAACGGCCGCGATCTGCTCCACATCTGGTGATTGGAAGAACGTCGGTTTGTCGACGACCTCGATCCCCTCACTCTGCAATATCTCCTTCGCCGCCTGCGACTGCAGCGTGGCGAAGACCGTATCGGGCTTGACCCCGAGCGTGAGTGCGTTGAGCGCTGCGAACTCGTCCAGTGCGAGCAGTTTCTGAGGTGCAGGTACGGCCGACGACTCGCCTGTTTCCGATGCGTCTGCGTCATCGCCGCCCACGGAGCAACCGACAAGCGCCGTTGCTGTCGCTGCGAGTGCCGTTGCTCGCAGGCCCCACTGCTGCCGCATCCTTCTCTCCCCGCTTTAGTTACACGCTGTCTCGATTAGGGGAGCCTACAATAAGTCACGCCTTTTGTGCAGTCCTCGTCGCTGGAAGTGCAATCGCCGGCAGACACGCGACAACACTGATGACGGCACCCATCACGAACGCCAGCGCGAACGAGTCGTCGGAAATGCCGATCGCCAGGACCGCTGTGGTCACCGGGGCGCCCACCGCCGAACCGACGGTTCTGATCACACTGTTGACTCCACTGGCTGCTGCCATTTCCGATGGCGGGACGATCGAGGCAACCAACAGAGCACAGACCGCGAACCCCACGCCGTTCCCCAATCCGACGAGGGAAAAGAACGCCACGATCGCAACCACCGAACTCGGCCAGATCGCGAGTCCGACTGCGCCCGCCGCCATGAGGGCCAGCGCTATGACAGCGGGCACCCGCGGCCCGAATCGCCGCGCGAGAGCCGGCGTCAAGCGGCCACCGAGAAAGACGAGGACAGCGGCGGGCAAGAGCGCCAAGCCGGTCTGCACAACGGTGAATCCGCTTCCATACGTGGACGTTTCCGGCGCCTGGAGGATCCGCGGCAGGCAGAGGTAGAAAATGTACGGCACGAACCCGAACACCAGGGTGAGTGCACTGGTGATCAGCATCGGCTTGTCCCGAAAAACTCGCATGTCGACGATCGGAGCGTCGTGGCGGGAATCGACGGCAATCAGTGTCGCGAACGAAACGAACGCGACTACCACCAGACCCCAGAATCCGAGCGACAAAACTCCCCAGTCGGAGGCTTTCGTGATCGCCAAGAGCAGGCTCACCAATCCGAACGCCAGAGCGCCGGCACCGGCCCAGTCCGTCGGCATACCCGGGCGGCGATGCGAGCCCGGAACCACGGCCACCACTGCGACCAATGCGAGCACGATCAAGATCCCGGTGATCACGAACAACCACTGCCAACTGAGATACTCGAGGATGACACCGCCGATCACCAGTGCACTTCCGGCACCGATTCCCAAAGTCCCAGCGAGCCAACCTATCCCTGAAGACAACTCGGGACCTACTACCGTTCTCCGCAGTACTGCCATCGCAAGCGGGAAGCTCGCCATACTCACTCCCTGGACAGCTCGAACGACAAGCAGCACCCCGATATTCGGGGCGGCTGCCGCGGCAAATGTCGCGAGAGCGAAGATGATCAGGACGATCACCAGGACTCGCTTGTCGCCGAATCGGTCACCCATCGCGCCGACTATCGGAGCCATCACCGCGGCCGCCAACAGGTACGCCGTCAGGATCCAGCCGGTCACCGCCACGGACGTGTCGAAATGCTCACCCAACACCGGCAACGCCGGTACCAGCATGGTCTGCATGAGCGAGTAGACGAGTACCGCCCCCGCAAGCGCGGCGATCACCCGGCTCCCGGATCGCGTGGGCGCCTCCGCCAAGGTTGTCATCGACACCTTCCTCCAATCATGAATCGAATCGGAACGGAACACTCCGTTCCGATTGAGTAAACCATGCATTGCTAGCCTGTGGGAATGGCGAAAGAGAATGCGAGCCTCCCCGGACGCGCCCGAGAAGCCGCAGACAACGACGTCACCGTACTGCGAGCAGCGCGCGAGATTTTTGCCGAACAGGGTTGGAATGCACCGGTATCGGCAATTGCCACCCGGGCCGGAGTGGGAGTAGGCAGCATCTATCGCCGATACCGAGGCAAGGAGGAACTGGCGCAATCCCTGCGCGTCTGGGCGATCGACCACCTCGCCACCCTCGCCCGAGAGTGCATGAGCACCGCGAAAACCGATGAAGCCGTATTGAAGACGTTCTTCTCGCGATATCTCACCGAATCAGTGGGACCGCTCATTCCGGTCCTCGGCGGCAAGTTACCTGAACACGCCGAAGTCACTCGTGCCGCCGAAGAATTGGAGGCCGCACTGCAATCGATGGTCGACGTCTGCATCGACGCTCGCGAAGTCCCGCCCGACTTCACTGCTGCAGACGTCATGCTCATGACAGTGCATCTGCGGCCGACTCTGCCGATCGAGGGTGATCGAGCCACCGAAATACACAGGCGCTATCTCGACTTCATGCTCGACGGACTTCGTGGTGGAACACCCCGACCAACGATCACTCCCCCGTCCTGGAGCGAATGGCTTCAGATGTGGCAGGGCAACTGACCCCGAGAACACCCGAATGACATGTCAGGTTAGGCTTACCTAGCTTAGTTCGCCATGTTCGGAAGGTTCTCATGAAAATCAATCGCCGGCTCGCCGGCTTCGCCGCTCTACCCGCCGTCGCCACGCTCCTACTCGCCGGTTGCGGAAGTAGCGACGCAGCGCCCTCTACCGAGACCAGGTCTGCCGACCAGTCCTGGAGTTACACAACGGGATACGGAAACACGATCACCCTCGACCACGCCCCGGAGCGGATCGTCGTCGACGCGTACTCCGCTGCGGCTCTGTGGGACTACGGCATTCGGCCGGTCGGCATCTTCGGTTACGGCGTCGGCAATCCAGACGTCACCGATCGCGCTGACGAGTCGACGATGACCGTCGTCGGCCGTGAAGGTGAACTCAGCGCGGAAGCTCTTGCGGCGCTGGACCCAGACCTGGTCATCGGGTACGGCAACAGCGACGACCCGACGCGATGGACTTGGTGGGACGAGCCGATGGGCAAGACCGTCAACAATGTTGCACCGTTTGTCGGCGTCAAGTTCTCCGGAGCCTCGACACCGGACGTGTTGAACGAGTACGCCTCACTCGCCGAAGCTCTCGGCGGGGACACCGACACAGCCGCAGCACGCGAGGGCAAGGAAGCATTCGAATCCGGTGCAGAGCGCATCCGAACTGCTGCGGCCAAGGTCGACGACATCGAAGTCCTCGCCCTGAACGGTGACAGCTCCGAGTTGTACGCAGGCACAACGGCGCTCGCTCAGTTCGGTTACCTGAAGGAACTGGGCGTGAAGTTCACCGGTCCGGGAGGTGACAAGGGCTGGGCCGATCTCAGCTGGGAACAGGTACCGGACTATCCAGCGGACATCGTGTTCCAGTTCGCGAAGTCGGCAGAGGCATTCGCGGCATCACCCGTGTTCGTCAAGCTGCCCGCGGTGACCGCGAACCAGGTGATCGACTTCGACGACAAGCGTCCCAACACCTACGCCAATTACGGCGCCTGGTTCGAGCAGGTTGCACAACTACTCGACCAGGCCCGCAACGTCGCCTGAATTACTGCCCAGTAGTGATTCGTCCGGCCGCTTCCTCGAGAACGTCGAGGAAGATGGCCGCGGTGAGCGCAAATCCTTGGTTGTATCGCGCGTCGCTGGTCAACACGTTGCCCGCTTGAACTGCAGGCAACCGCTGCCACGTCGGCTGCGACTTGATCGCGTCGAGCGCTTCCTGATCGCGTGCTTGGGCGATGATCACATCCGCCGGAGCCAAGGTGTCGAGTTGCTCGAACGACAACTCGAACGAGTTCTCTGCATTGTCGTCGTCACGGAAAAGCACGTCCAGGCCGGCATCGAGTGCAACACTGATTCGCAGATTCCGCTGATGCACAAGGAAGCCCGTCGGCGTCTGAACGCCGAACACGATCTTCTTTCCGCCCAGCTTCTCCTGCAACATCGGTCGCAGTCTCGCGAGCTTGTCGTCGTACTCCGCAATGGAAGCCTCGGCGATCGTCACCCGGTCGAGCTGGCTCGCCTGCGCCATCAGAGCACCTCGCCAGTCGACCGGGTGCCCGGCAATCGGTTCGACGTCGTCGCCGACGACCAACAGCGGCGCGATGGAAGACAAGCGCTCGGTGCCGTACCAGTCACTGGTGTATCCGATCGCAGTGATGACGATCAGATCGGGCTCGAGAGCGAGCAGAGCCTCGAAGTTGGTGGAGAAGTCGCCGGCGACGTTGACGAAGCTCGCGTCCTCGATGGTGCGGCCGGGAAACTGGAATCCTGCCTTGGCGTCGGGGAACCAGAAGTTGCCCGATCCGACGATCGGGTAGTCCATCATCATCGCGAATTCGAGGTCGACGCGGCCGTCGAGCACCACCACACGCTTCGGGTCGCGCGGAACGTCGCCGCTGAACTCGGCCCACGTGTACGGGAGAGTGTCACTGGCAGAGTCGGATTCGCCATCGGAGCTTCCGCAGGCGCTCAGCGCCAATGCTGCAGCCACACCAGCTGCGCCACCGAAGAATCGGCGTCGCGAAATGCGGTCGACGATCTGAGCCCACTCCGTGTCGGTAACCTGCGCATCCAGGACGAGTGTCATACCTTTGCTCCTTCGATGTTTCGCTGACGCTCGCGTCCCAGCGGAATGACCAGCGGTGTGTGGGAAACCGGATCGTCGATGATGCGGCACGCCATGCCGAACACCTCCTGCACCAGTTCTTCGGTGATGATCTCCGCGGGCGGGCCCTCGGCGACCACCGCGCCGTCCTTCATCGCGATGATGTGAGTTCCGTAGCGGCACGCGTGATTGAGATCGTGAAGCACCGCCACCAGCGTGTGTCCGTCGTTCTCGTTCAGATCGCGGCAGAGTTCCAGCAGCTCGATCTGGTGCGCGATGTCGAGGAACGTCGTCGGCTCGTCCAGTAGCACCAACGGAGTCTGCTGCGCGAGAACCATAGCTACCCAGACACGTTGGCGCTGACCACCGGACAGTTCGTCGACCGGCCTGGCCGACAGATCCGTGACCTTGGTTGCTTCCATCGCCTTGATGACGGCGGCCTCGTCCTCTCGGGACCACTGGCGGATCAGCTTCTGGTGCGGATAACGCCCTCGCGCAACCAGATCGGCGACTTTGATTCCGTCCGGCGCGATCGACGTCTGCGGCAGAAGCCCGAGTCGCCTCGCAACTTCCTTTGCCGGGTACGACGTGATCGTCTTACCGTCGAGAAGGACCTTGCCGGTGGTCGGCTTGAGCAACCGGGACAGCGCACGCAGAAGCGTCGACTTGCCGCAGGCATTGGGACCGACGATGACGGTGAAGCCACCGTCGGGGATTTCGACGTCGAGGTGTTCCGAGATGACGCGCTTGTCGTAACCGATCGTGACGTCCTCGGCGCGAAGCCGATTCGTCCTTTCGACCACGACGGCGGCCGTACTTGTCTCGTTCACGCTGTTCCTCGTTCCTTCACCGATCACTGCTTACGTGCCTCTCGCGCGAGAAGCCATACGAAATAGATGCCACCGATGGAGACGGTGACGACGCCGACCGGCAACTGTGTCGGCGCGAAAGCTCGCTGCGCCACCCAGTCGCTGACCATCAGCAACGCGCCACCCATTGCTGCCGACGGCAGCAGGGTCACTCCGGCACTACCGGTCAATCGCCTCACCAACTGCGGAGCCGCCAGCGAGACGAACCCGATGGGACCGGCCGCTGCTGTCACCATGGCCGTCAGGGCGACGCCGAGAACAACCAGGGAAAGCCGCGTGGGTTCGGCCCGGACGCCGAGCGCCTTGGCGGCGTCGTCGCCCATCTTGAGCATCTGCATCCGCCTGCCCAACACCAGGATCAGCGGAACGAGGATGGCCAGCACGACGACCACCGGCCACACCTGAGTCCAGCCGAGTCCGTTCAACGAACCGGCACCCCACACTGCGGCAGCCATGGCGTCGTCAAGTTTCGCCTTGAGGATCATCCAGGTGTTGACCGAGCCCAACATCGCGCTGATGGCGATACCGACGATGATCAACCGGAATCCCTGCACACCTCGCTTGTACGCAAGGAGATAAACAACTGCTGCGGTGGCGATTCCGCCCACCAGAGCACCGACTGCGATCTCGTAGTAAGTACCACCGATGAGGAGGATGACCACCAGAGCGCCCGTGTACGCACCGGAGTTGAAGCCGATGATGTCCGGGCTACCCAACGGGTTCCTGGTCAGCGATTGGAAGATCGCACCGCTCATACCGAGCGCCGCACCGAGCATCAGCGCCAACAGAACTCGGGGCAGACGCCATTCCACGACGACCATGTGGATACGCGCGGGGGCTTCGCCGAACAGTGCACCGAGGACGTCCCCGATCGGCACTTGGTAGTCACCACTACCGAGCGCGATGACACCGATGGCCAATGCAAGCGCAACGAGGACGAGGCAGACTGTGACCGTGCGGACGTCGATCCGCGCGGACCAGCCTTCTTTGGGTGAGCGCACCACCGTGGTGGCGCGCCCGAAATCGATGCTCACAGACCGCTCACCTTGCTTCGACGCACCAGCATGATCAGCACCGGAGCGCCGATGAAGGCCGTGACGATGCCGACCTGAAGTTCACCCGGGCGCAGCACGATTCGGCCGACGACGTCGGAGAAGAGAAGAAGAATCGGCGAGCACACCAACGTGTACGGGAGAATCCATCGCTGATCCGGTCCGACGAACCATCTCGCGACGTGCGGAACCATCAATCCGACGAATCCGATCGGCCCGGCCGCAGCTGTCGCCGCGCCGCACAGCAATGTCACCGCGATGACACCGAGGATGCGAGTACGAGTGATGTTGGCACCGAGCGAACGTGCCAGATCGTCACCCAGGGCCACCGCGTTGAGTTGGCGCGCCAACGCGAGCGCCAGGAAGAGCCCGATGAGAATGAACGGTGCGACGGCGAGAACGATTTCCAACGAACGCCCGCTGAGTGAGCCGGCATTCCACTGGCGCATCTGGTCGAAGGCGGTCGGGTTGAGCAAGGTGATCCCGGACGAGATACCGCCGAGCACGGAGCCGATGGCAACACCGGCAAGCGTCAGCCGAATGGGCGTCGCACCACCTCGACCGATCGAGCCCAGCGTGTAGACGATCGCTGTGGCTATCACCGCTCCGAGGAAAGCGAACCATATGTACGACCAGATGCTGGTCAAGCCGAAGACCGCGACGGCAACGACCATCGCGAAGCCCGCGCCGGCATTGACACCGAGAATTCCGGGATCAGCCAAGGGATTTCGTGTCATCGCCTGGATGAGGCCACCGGCCACACCCAGTGCCATACCGACTATCAGACCGAGCAGAGTACGCGGTAGTCGCAGGTCACGGATGATCACGTGATCGTTCGAGTCGTCGTAGTTCACCAGCGCGTCGATCACGGTCCCGAACGGAATGGTCTTCGATCCCACCGCGATACTCAGCAGGAGCACGGCGGCGAGCACCACCAGACACACCAGAAGACCCGCCATACGACGAGAGTTGGTCGATACCAGGCCGTCCGGTTGCTTCTGCTTCTCGTGCAGCGACTCGTCGATCAGTTCTTCGGTGTGTTTGTCGACTGCACTCTTGTCCGCCGCACCGCTGTCGACAGCACTCTTGTCGAATCCAACGGTCACAAGCCGGCGCTCTCTAGAGTCTTCTCGACCTCGTCGCGGATCTCTTCCTCGTCGCGGTCCGATTCCCAAGCCGCATCGAGTGCCGCGCGGACACTTTCGTCGAGGGCCTCGTACTTCGCGTTCCACACCTCGGCTTTGTACGTCCAGTAGCCGATGACCTTGTACTGCTCACCCGGCAACTTCAGTTCGTGGCGAAGGTACTTGCGGATGTCACGGAGCATCGTGCTCTCGCCTGCAACCCACACGTATCCGAGTTCGGTGGGCAAGTTCATCGCGCGAACCGCGTCCGGCAACTTCGACGGTGCAACACCGTTGCCACTGCCGACCAGCCAGATGAACTCGACGTCGGCGTCCGAGGTGATCTGCTGCTTGTGAGACTCGTCCACCACCTCGACGATCGCCTTGGCCGACATCCCGGCGGGCAACTGTTCGATCAAGCGCCCGAGTGCGGGGAGTCCAGTCGCGTCGGCGACGAACACCTGCCAGCGTGCGTCGGCCGGGGGCTCGTAGAGGCCACGAGACTCGCCGATCGCCAACTTGTCACCGATCTCGGCCTTCTGTGCCCAGTCGCTGGCGATACCACCCTCGTGAACGACGAAGTCGATCGTCATGCAGCTGGTTTCGGAATCGAACCGTCGCACGGTGTACGGCTGGCACGGGGACGGTTCCTCTCCCTCCGGGTATCGCCAACCGCGCGGTGCATCCGGATCTTCCGCCGGTAGAACGAACTTGCCTGTAGCCGGGACCGGGAAGTGGAGGCGCAGGTATTCGTCACCGGTACCGGTGGTTTCGAAGGCGGTCAGCTCCTCCCCACCGAACACGATACGAACCATTCCCGGGGTCACGTACTCCTTGTGAAGTACCTCGCCGAACACAAGACTCACAACAATCTCCAACATCGATGGAACATGAACCGGACCCGAACACGAGGATCTATCCGACTTCCGGACATAGTTAACCCGCGCTAAGTAAGGTAGACCTTAATTTATTGCAGTGTCGTCGATGAGTCGATGCCTTCTCCGCTGCAACGGGGCCAACTACTATCGCAATTCGGCCAACGCAATACGTATGGCCTGTTCACGACAAGTATTGGCACCGGTGTGACTTCTGACTACCGCCCACGATCCCTAGCGTGGACCCAGTGCCTTCGACACCACTTCTTTCGGCCGAGACAAACGGTCCCCCAACCAGCCCGGCGATCACGCCGCGTCAGGTAATCACACGCGCGATCGCTTCCGAAGGTCGCGGAGCCAAGCTGGCGGCCGCGTCCGTCGGCTTCACCGGCCACCAGGTCGCGGAAGCGTTGGTGCCGGTGGTGATCGGTGCGGTCATCGACCGTGCTGTGGCGACCAGCGATGCCGCCGCACTCGGAAAGTGGATCCTCGTTCTCGGAATTCTCTTCACCGGCTTGTTGCTCAGTTGGCGCTTCGCGGCGCGCATCTCCGATTCCGTCACCGAGCACGGAGCACATCGCTTGCGGATGGACATCGCGCGCCGAGGCCTCGATCCGCACGGCATACGCCGCGGCGTATGCCGGGCGAGGTCTACTCGATTGCAACATCCGACGCGGGTTCGGTGGCCGGATTCACGCACACGCTGAGCACCAAACTTGCGGCCGCCTGCGGAGTGCTGACCGCCGCGATTTCGCTACTGGTGATCTCGGTGCCACTCGGCCTGCTCGTCATCCTCGGCACTCCCCCGGTGCTGGCTCTCATGCAGGTGGTCAGTCGGCCGCTCGAACGCCGAGCCGAAACCGATCAGTGGCAGGGCGCCAAGGCCGGCGCGCTAGCCGCGGATCTACTCTCCGGACTCCGAATCCTCTCCGGAATCGGCGCCGGAGATGCTGCAGCGCAGCGGTATCGGGGAGCCAGCCGGACTTCGTTGGGAGCAACCCTTCGCGCACAGAGATACCAAGCGATGTACTCCGCCGCCAACGTTGCGATCGCCGGCGCTTTCCTCGCCGTCATCGCGTACGTGGGCGGACGGATGGCAGCGTCCGGGAGCATCTCGGTCGGTGAATTCGTTGCCGTGGTTGGTCTGGCACAGTTCCTTCGGGGTCCGTTGATCGACATCATCTACTTCGGCGCCGGTCTGGCACGGGCGCGTGCTTCCGCCAACCGCGTCGCAGCACTTCTCGGGACCACCGAGGCTGTGACTCCCGCGGGTGAACCTGTGTCCCTGAATCACTCCGAGTTCCTGACGCTGCGCGACGTCGTGTTGGCCGGAGCGTCACCAGTCGATCTCGACGTCAAACGCGGCGAGATCATCGGCATCGTCACCGAGAATGCCGCCTGGGCGGATGCGTTGGTCGACGCACTGGCGCGTCGAATCGAGCCTTCGAGCGGAACAATTCATCTCGGCGACAACGCCATTCACGAGCTGCACATCGACGAACTTCGCACTCACGTTCTGGCAGCACCGCACGACGCGGCACTGTTCATCGGCACAGTCGGCGACAACATCGACGCCCTCGCACCGATCGGCAGCCGCAACGACGAGGCCATCGCCGCTGCTGCGGCAGATCAAGTGATCTCGGCACTGCCGCTCGGCCTCGCAACCCGAGTCACCGAGCAAGGGAATTCTTTGTCCGGCGGTCAGCGTCAGCGCATCGCGTTGGCGAGGGCACTGGCGAGCGAAGCTCCCGTCCTGGTGCTGCACGATCCCACCACTGCCGTCGACTCCGTCACCGAAGCGCGCATTGCTCGCGGGATCGCCGAGGTACGCGGGGCACACGCCACAATACTTCTGACCAGCAGCCCCGTGCTGCTCGATATCTGCGATCGGGTGATCGAGCTGTGAACGAACTACTCCCCACCGCAACACCGAAACAGGCGCGGCGCGCGGCACTTCGGTTGATGGGACCCCACCGAATTTCCGCGATCGCAGCAGTCGTCACCCTGACCGCCGCGACCGCGATCGGTCTGCTCACACCGCTGGTCCTCGGCGCCATGGTCGACGCCGTGACCGACGCAGACGGCGACGCTGTCTCTCGCATCGGCACACTGACTCTCGCGTTGGTCGGTATCGCGGTTGCCTCATCCCTTCTCGTCGGAGTGAGCAACTACCTGCTCGCCGGCGTCGGCGAGCGCGTTGTCGCCGACCTTCGCGAAGAAGTCGTCGTCCGGGTTCTCGACCTTCCGCAGAGCGACGTCGAACGGGCCGGGCGCGGAGATCTCGTCTCCCGCATCACCGGCGACGTGCGGTTGGTGACCCGGGCCGTATCCGAAGCACTTCCGGTTTTTGCCACCGCGGCACTGACCATCGTGTTGACCCTGATCGGATTGGGTAGCCTCGATTGGAGATTCGCCGTCGCCGCGGTGATCGCGGCACCCATCCAGATCCAGGCGCTGCGCTGGTACCTCTCGAGGTCGGCACCGGTCTACCGCGAGGAGCGGGAGGCAGAAGGTGCACGTGCGCAACAGCTCCTGGACTCGCTGAGCAACTCCGACACCGTCGGATCGCTTCGCCTGGCCCAGCCGCATCTCGAACAGATCGAATCTCGATCGATGACGGCCGTCCGGCTGAGCTTGTTGACCACGCGTCTACGCACCAGGTTCTTCGGCCGGCTCAACATCGCGGAGTTCATCGGCCTGTCCGCTGTGCTGATCACCGGCTTCTGGCTGGTGAAGGACGGTCAGATCAGCATCGGTGCCGCCACCGCCGCAGCCCTGTTCTTCCACCGCCTCTTCGATCCGGTGGGCGCGGTTCTCAGCGTGTTCGACGAATTGCAGGAAGGCACAATCGCGTTGGCTCGCCTGGTCGGAGTCACGCTTGCGCCCGTGCCATCTGCACCGACCGATCCGCAGGAACCTGTCGACAGCTCAGCTTCTTTGGAACGCGTCACATTCTCGTACCGAAGCGGCGACGCTCCTGTTCTGCGAGACATCGACATCACCATTCCGGCAGGAACCGTCACCGCACTGGTGGGCGCTACCGGAGCCGGAAAATCTACAGTCGCAAAGCTGATCGCGGGAACCTACGAACCGACCGAAGGCGTCGTGAAGATCGGGACGGTGCCCCGGAACGAACTGCCACCGTCGACATCTCGGAGCGCGGTGGCCCTCGTGACTCAGGAGGTCCACGTCTTCGCCGGCACGTTGGCCGAGGATCTGCGGCTGGCCGACCCGTCGGCAACCGACAACGACATCACCGCGGCGCTCGATACCGTCGGCGCGTCGGATTGGCTGCGGGCTCTCCCGGACGGACTCGAAACCGTGGTCGGAGACGGTGGACACCGGCTGACCGCAACACAGGCACAACAACTTGCGTTGGCAAGAATCGAATTACTGGATCCGCCGCTGCTGATTCTCGACGAGGCGACCGCCGAAGCGGGCAGCGCCGGAGCCAGGGTCCTCGACGATGCCGCTCTCGCTCTGACCCGGGGTCGCACTGCTGTCACAGTGGCACACCGACTCTCACAGGCCGTCGACGCCGATCAGATCCTGGTGATGGACGACGGCCGCGTCGTCGAGCACGGCTCTCACGACGAGTTGGTCAACCTCGGGGGTCGGTACGCGGAGCTGTGGGAAGCGTGGTCCGCGCCGCGGAGTTGACCGCGACGGTTGCACCGAGCACTTCCGCCCGGTGCAACCCAACTCAAGCGTGCAGAAGGTACGGCACCGATTCGGGCGCCACACTCCCCTTGTTCATCATGCTGCCGGGTGTGCGGCCGGTGACCCGGCGGAACACTGCGACAAAGGCACTCGGAGTTTCGTATCCGACCCGCCTACTGACAACCGAAACCGGCACTCCAGCAGCTAAATACGTCAATGCTGCGCGGACACGTACCTGAATTCGCCACTGCGCAAAAGTCATTCCAGTGCCCTGCGCGAACACACGCGTCAGCGTACGGACGCTACCGCCAGCCGTCAGCGCCCATTCGGACAGCGACCGCTGGTCTGCCGGATTGGCGACCAATGCTTCGGCGACGAACAACGCTCGCGGATCGGTCGGCATCGGAACCTCCACCGCAGCAACTTCGAGCGGCTGCAACATGTCGAAGGCCACCCGCTCGGCGCGACTGCGCGCCTCGTCGGGCATGTTCCGCCGATGCATGTGCAGGAGTACCTCACGCAGGAGAGCGCTGACACCGAACAAGCCCGGAACACCCGACGGCGCGGCGTGAGCCTCGGGCCGGAAGTAGGTGCAGAAGAACTCCGTACCCGGACCTGCCTTCACGGCATGCAACGCCCCGGCAGGCAGCCACAGTCCGGCCGAAGGCGGAACCTCCCAGGTGATGCCGTCAGCGACAACCGTGAGCATTCCACCGGAGTTTCCCCAGATCAGCTCATGTTCAGGATGACGATGCGGGGCCCACTGCCGCTGATGAGAGAGCTTCAGAGTCACCGTTGTCATCGAGTAGGGGTGATCGATGGAACGCGGCCCCACGGGCACCGAAATTCTCTCTGCCACAGCTGTCATGAAGACGAGTATAGGACTTTCGTTAGGCATACCTAAATAGGAACCCGGAAATTGTTGACTGTGACCCCAGAGTTACACATACCGGGGTCCCCGATATCGTGACTGCAACTCCCGGCTACGGGTCGGCAACGAGAGGTACATGATGGTTGACGCATCACGAATCCCGGTCATCGTCGGCGTCGGCGATCTGCGCTGGAATCCTGCCGACGGGCACCGCGAACCCCTCGATCTGATTCACGACGCCACCGTCGGCGCGTTGAACGACAGTGGACACGCTGAACTGGGAACACAGATCGATTCCGTGTTCGCGATCAAGACAGTCAGCTGGTCGTACGACGATCTCCCCGGGCTGCTTGCCTCACGATTAGGCGCGACCCCCACGGTCACCTCTACCTCGCCGATCGGTGGCCACTGGCCCGCGGCGCTCCTCGATCGGATCGGCGCGGCCATCGCTCGCGGTGAATCCTCGGCTGCTCTGCTCGTGGGCGGCGAATCGCACGCCAGCAGCACCGCGCTGCGAAAGTCCGGAGTCGCCCCCGACTCGATCGGGTGGACAGCCGCGCCCGGTGGGCCTCCCGGATTCGATCCGACCGACCTGGGAAGCCCCGAAATGCAGCGCGCCGGTTTCATCGTGCCGACTCGTGTCTACCCGCTCTTCGAGAACTGTTTCAGTGCTGCCGAGGGCCACGACGCCCGTGAATCGCTCGACTGGTCCGCGCGGATGTACGCCGCGTTCTCGGAACTGGCTTCGAAGAATCCCGCCTCCTGGACGTCGGAGATCCGATCGGCAGACGAGATCGGCACCGTCGGCCCCGGCAATCGGATGGTCTCCGAGCCGTACCCGCTGATGCTCAACGCCATGCCTTTCGTCAATCAGGCTGCGGCCGTTGTCGTCTGCTCGTTGTCGACGGCCCGCGAGTTCGGGATCGATGAAAACAAGCTGGTGTACCTCTGGGGCGGCGCAGGTGCGAGTGATCCGTTGGACATACTCAGCCGCAACAGCTTCGACAGCTCGGCCGCGATGCATGACGCCGTACATCGCACACTCGACGGTGCCGGAGTCGGCGCCGACGCACTCGACATCGTCGATGCCTACAGCTGCTTCCCGATCGTGCCCAAGCTGTTGATCCGCGAACTCGGACTTCCCGATACCGCGATCCCAAGCGTCACCGGAGGACACTCGTTCTTCGGCGGACCGCTCAACAGCTACACCCTGCATTCCGTCGCTGAAGTCACCAGGCGAATTCGCGACGGCGCGAACCTTGCCCTCGTCCACGGCAACGGTGGATTCCTCACCTACCAGCACTGCGTACTGCTGTCGTCCGCCGCTCATGCCGACGGGTACGTCGGTGATCCCGACGCACGCGCTTTGACCCCGGAGGCTCCGGAACTGATCACCGATTACCAGGGCACTGCAGAAATTGTCACTACCTCTGTCGAATACGGTCGCACCGGGGAGCCTGAGATCGGGTTCGTGATCGCGGCAACGCCGGACGGCCGCCGCGTCGCCGGTCACACCGGTCCCGAGAATGCCTCCGAACTGACCCAGCTTCGCGGTGACAACCCTCCGTCGATCGGGCGAACTGTTCACATCAGCGACGAGAACGGGCGACTCACGCTCACGTTCTGACAGTAGCGTTCTGACAGTAGACAGCCGTCAGCACCGGGGCATGGTGATGCCCCGGTGCTCACGTCTTCAGTTGTCGCGATTCACGCCGCGGTGGGTGGGCTGTTCCCGCCGATCGGCTGCTGATACGGATCAACAGACATCGGTGGATAGAACACCGTCTTCCGATCCGGTCCGATCTCCACCCGCCATTCCGTGTGGTGCATCGTCCAGTGGTGATGACCGCACAACAAGATCAGGTTGTCGAGATCTGTTGGGCCACCATCGTTCCAGTGAACAATATGATGGGCATCGCACCACCCCGACGGAGTCCCGCACCCCGGAAACGCACACCCACCATCCCGAACCGCAAGAGCCCGCCGCTGCGGAACGGTCGCCGTTCTCGCTTCCTTACCGCAGTCGAGCGGAACACCACTCTCATCCAGGAGGATCCGGGTGACTGTGCAGTCGCACGCCAACATCCGGGCGGTGTCGATGCTGATCGGGCCCACCCAATCCGCCCACGCGAAACCCAGTTCCTGAGTCGACGGCAGTAGATCCTTCAAGGCTTTGAGGTCGGTCATGTCTTTTGCACTGGCGGTGACTGTGATGTGCGGTTTCACTCCGCCCTCGATCGGACCCAGCCCCGCCCGCTCGTACCGGCGCAGTAGTTCGCAGAACCCGTCCGCGCGCCGCAGCGCCGGCGTACGGGTGTCCTTGACGCCGTCTTTCTCCGGCGTCGGCGCAGACAGGCTCGACAGCAACGTGATCAGACGGGCCCCGTTGATCGCATCCAAGTCACCCTTCACAGTGACCCGCCCGTACAAGCCTTTCGACGCGTAGAACTCGTTACGCTCCGAATCCTCGCCGACCGGAACGCCGTCCTCGCGTTTGCCGTACTGCTTCTCGATCCGCCGGATCGCCGCCCGCACGCATCACAATCGGCAATGTTCTGCGACGCCAAACCCAACAGGATCCCGCGAGCCTTGTCCACGTCCGCCGGCGTCATGTTCTTGGGCGGATGCTGACAGAACGACGCCACCTGACGCGCCTTCAACGCATCCACGTCACCACGATGAAACGCATCCGCGACAACAGGTTCGAGCATCAACAACCGCGCCAACCCGACCAGCAGACTGCACTCACCGATCTCCAGATTCGTCGACCCATGCAACCACTGCGCGATCGCCCGAAAACCCTTCCCACCGAGAACCTCACGGGAAAACATCTCCACGATCAGCAACACCATCCGCGACTGCAACTCGTGCCGGGCGCGCACCAGATCCAGAACCTCACCCTTGAGGTCCTCGCCATCCAGCTGCCACGCATCCCGACTGTCCATGCTCAAAGTTTAATCGAACATACTTTCGATAACCAGAGACAAACCGGACAACTTCGGGAACATGAAGACTTGAGACCTGTTGCAGTACATCACCATTCAGCTAGCCGTCAAAGACGACGCGATAGAGGACGTATCCCGCGAAACACACAATCGCAACAACGCACAGCACGAGCAGGATGTCGAAAAAGACGGGCCGGGTTGGGTTTCGAGCCTGGTCGATGAGAGGCGTCGAAGACGAGGCGGGCGTGCCACACGGCAGCGCACGGCACTACTTCGCAAACCAACGTGGACTGATAGTCGAGGTGGTGCGGCATCTTCTGGACGGCGATCTTCCTCGCCCGGGCGAGACGCCGAAGCAACAGGTGGCCCGGTGGCTGGGGCCGGAGTCCGGTCGCACTCGTGCTCGCTACGAACTGATCATCGCGGCATTCCACGATCCCGACCTCGCAGTGGAACTGGTGCGTGGTCGGGATCGGTTTGTCGACATCTTGATCGAACGCGGCATGACCTCGTCCGATGCAGCGGAATTGGTCGCAGCACTGGACGGGCTCGTTCTGGACGCACTGCTGCGCAGGCATGCTCCGGAAACCCTGGATCCAGAGCGAATCTTCAAGAGGTTCGCAGCGAAGTTCCCCTAGCCGTCCAGCTCGGCGAAGAGCTCCATCCACTGCTCTTCGGCGGCTTCCTTGTCGGCGATGACCTGCTTGAGTTCTGCGCCGAGTTTCTGCAGCTTGTCCGGGTCGGTGGCCGCGTCGGCGAGGGAAGCGTGCAGCTTCTTCTCTCGGTCGTCGAACTTCGCAATGGACCGCTCGAGCTTCGAAAGTTCCTTGCGTGCAGCGCGATCCGCGGCGCCGTCACGGACCTGCTTGCTCTTCGACGCACCACTCGCCGTCGAGGCCACCGACGGGTTGTCGCCATCCCCCATTGCTGCGCGCCGACGCAGGTAGTCCTCGATACCACCGGGCAGGTTGGTGAGCTTGCGGTCACCGAAGAGCGCCCAGGTGGTGTCACAGATGCGCTCGATCAGGTATCGGTCGTGCGAGATGACCACCATGGTGCCCGCCCAGCCGTCGAGCAGATCTTCGAGTTGCTGAAGCGTGTCGATGTCGAGATCGTTGGTCGGCTCGTCGAGAAGCAGGACGTTGGGCTCGGCCATGAGGACACGCGTCAACTGCAGACGTCGGCGCTCACCACCGGAGAGATCACCGACTGGGGTGCGCTGACGCGCCGGTGTGAAGCCCAACCGCTCAGCCAGCTGACCCGCCGATACTTCCTTGTCTCCCAGCGTGATTCGCTCGGCTACATCCTTGACCGCGTCAAGTACGCGCATGTCGGTCGGTAGATCGTCGAGTTCCTGCTTGAGCCAACCGATGTGGACGGTCTGCCCCTGAATGCGCTTTCCGGCGGCAGGCTCGAGTTCGCCGGCCAGAGTCCGCAGCAGAGTCGTCTTGCCCGAGCCGTTGACACCGACCAGGCCTACACGCTCACCTGGAGCGAGACGCCAGGTCAGATCCTCGACGAGTACACGACCGTCCGGAGTCTCCAGACGCGCGTCTTCGAGTTCGATGACAACCTTGCCGAGCCGACGCTGCGCGAACGACGCAAGAGCGACCGCGTCACGAGGTGCCGGAACGTCGGCGATCAGGGCCTCTGCGGCCTCGATGCGGTACTTCGGCTTGGACGTACGGGCCGGCGCACCGCGGCGCAGCCATGCGAGTTCCTTGCGTGCAAGGTTGCGTCGACGCTCTTCGGAAGCGTCAGCCTGACGCGAGCGCTCGGCGCGAGCGAACACCCAGTCGTTGTAGCCACCCTCGTAGCTTTCGACGCCGCCGCCGACAACCTCCCAGGTGCGGGTGGCGACGGTGTCGAGGAACCAGCGATCGTGGGTCACGACGACAAGCGCGCTGCGACGCGAGACGAGGTGCTCGGCCAACCACTGAACACCTTCGACGTCGAGGTGGTTGGTGGGCTCGTCGAGCACCAGCAGGTCGAGGTCCTGAACCAGAGCCGCAGCGAGAGCCACGCGGCGACGCTCACCGCCGGACAGGCCGTCGACCTTGGCGTCCAATGCGGACCGCTCGCCACCGGCGCCCAAGTTGTCGATGCCGATACCCGAGAGCACCGAACGGATGCGCGCGTCGCCGGCCCATTCGTGTTGCGCCACTCCGAGCGGCCCCAGGACCACTTCACCGACAGTGGAGCCGGGAGGCAGCACACCGCGCTGCGTCACGACGGCCATACGCAATCCGCCGACGCGGCTGACGCGTCCCGAATCCGGCTGCTCCACACCCGCGAGGACTTCGAGCATGGTCGTCTTACCGCCACCGTTGAGACCGACGACGCCGATGCGCTCGCCCTCCTCGACGCCCAGGGAGACCCCGTCGAGCAACGGCTTGACGCCGAAAGACTTCGACACGTTTTCCAGATTGATCAGATTCGCCATCAGTGCTGTCCCTTTGCCGCATTGTCGAGTATTCGTGCTCCGGGAACGGGTCCGCTCGCCACGCGAACGGTGCGGCACACCCCCGCTCCCGCAAGTTCTGCGCTCACTTCCACCGCGGACTGTGCGTCGGCGCAGAGAAAGGCGCATGTCGGTCCGGAGCCGGAGACGATGCCGGCCAAAGCTCCGGCTTCGACGCCCGCTCGAAGCGTCCGTCGTAGATCCGGGTTGAGTGAGAGTGCCGCAGCCTGCAGATCGTTGCCGAGCAGCGACGCAAGCAGATGAGCGTCACCCGTGGTCAGCGCCTGGATCAACGCATCGGCGCTCCCCACCCGTTTCGGGGAGCCTTCTGCCCGCAGCTTGTCCAGCTCGCGGAACACGACTGGTGTGCTCAAGCCACCCTTGGCCAGCGCCAACACCCAGTGAAAAGTGTGGCGCGTCAACACGGGGACAAGTTGTTCGCCGCGGCCGGTTCCGAGGGCAGTGCCACCGTGCAGCGAGAACGGAACGTCACTCCCGAGGCGTGCCGCAAAAGCGTCGAGATCAGGCCGCGAGAAGTCGAGCTTCCACAAAGCGTTGAGCGCAACCAAAGCGGCGGCTGCGTCGGCACTCCCGCCGGCCATTCCGCCTGCGACGGGGATGCCTTTCTCGATGACTATCTCGACGTTCGGGGCCACGCCACCCTCGACGGCGAGCATCTCGGCGGCACGCCACACGAGGTTGGTGCGATCGGTCGGCACGGCCGCGGCGTCGTCGCCGATCACCCGCACGGTCAAGGTGTCCGCAGGCGCCACCGTGAGGGTGTCTGCCAGCGACAATGCCTGAAAAACCGTCGTCAGCTCGTGATAGCCGTCGTCTCGCAGGTCCCCGACGGCAAGGTGGAGATTCACCTTGGACGGGGCCCGGACGACTACGGGGCGTGGAACGACGGAGAGCACAAGGAACAACAATAGGCGCTGCGAACACCTGGGCGAAAACCTGCGACCGCAGCAGCCCGTCCGACAGCCAGCACACCCACGCTATTTCACCGCGCGCACACCTACGCCCAGACCGACCACCGCCACGCCCAAGGCGGCGACGATTCCTGCCAGAATGCTGCTCGACGCGAAGTCTCCGGCAAAGAGTGCCCGCTCGGCATCTACGACGTAGCCGAGCGGATTGATGTTCACGAGGACCTTCATCCAACCTGGTGCGTCCTCGAGTGGAAGCATGGTTCCCGACAGTATCAGGAGCGGGAACATCAGCGTCTGCTGAACGACCCAGAACATCCAATCCTGCTCTCGCACAGCCAGAGCGAGAGCGTACGAGAGCGCACCGAGTCCGACGCCGAACACTCCGAGCAGGACTATCCCGAGCGCGGCGCCCGCTGCATTGACGTCCAATCCGAGCGGAAGTGCGACCAGAATGATCAGAATCGCCTGCGCGGCAAGCGGAACCATCTCCTTGCACGCTCGCCCGATCAACAAGGACGAGCGTCGGAGCGGAGTCACCAACATTCGCTCGTGCGATCCCTGCTGCATCTCCATCAGGAGGTTGGACCCGGTCATCGTCGTTCCGAAGATCGCGATCATCACCAACACACCGGGAATGAACCAATTCCATACGCCGTCACCGGTACCCGGAACCCCTTTGAGCAGAGGCCCGAACAACGCCAACAGGATCAGCGGCTGGATGAGGCTGAAGATGACGCTGACCGGGTCGCGCAACATCGGTCGCAGCTCACGGCCCATCACGATTGCGCTGTCTCGAACGATGTTGCCGTGCACGGTACGTGGGGTATCGAGTGTGATTGTCATGGCGGATTCCTGTTCGTCGAAGTTCTTCGTCGTGTTTCAGGAAGCGACCGCGGCGGCGCTCTCGCGCAGGCTGCGGCCGGTGAGAGTGAGGAAGACGTCGTCGAGAGTCGGCCTGGTGATGTCGGCAGTGAGTGCGCGGGCACCACGGGCATCGGCTTCACGCAGCAACACCGGTAGCGTCGAATCACCCTCGCCGGCACGGATACTCACCGAACTCGCCTGGACGGTGACGTCACGCACAGTGACAAGTCGCTCGGCCACCGACGCTGCGACGGCGGCCGCCTCGACGCTGTCGAAGGTGAGCAGAAGATGATCCCCCGCAAGATCCGCTTTGAGTGCAGCGGCGGTGTTGTCCGCGATGACAGTGCCCTCGTCGATGACGATGACCCGCTCCGCCATCGAATCCGCTTCTTCCAGGTAGTGCGTGGTCAGCACGATCGTGGTGCCCATCTCGCGCCGCAACCGCAGGATGTGGTCCCAGAGGTTGGCCCGACTTTGCGGGTCCATGCCCGTGGTCGGCTCGTCGAGGAACAGGAGCGGTGGGCGATGCACCAGGCCGAGGGCGATATCGAGCCGCCGGCGCTGCCCGCCGGACAGCGT
This sequence comes from Rhodococcus sp. IEGM 1302, assembly GCF_030056935.1. NCBI lineage: Bacteria > Bacillati > Actinomycetota > Actinomycetes > Mycobacteriales > Nocardiaceae > Rhodococcus > Rhodococcus sp. IEGM 1302. The sequence goes on from NZ_JASHKY010000027.1 coordinate 33,063, forward strand.
ACTGACCTTTCGAGTACCCAACTCGGTGAGTTCGAGATCACGCAGCAATTCGTCGGCCCGGACCTGCGAGTCGCCCTTGGGCATTCCGTAGCACAACCCCTGCGTCACCAACTCGTCGCGAACCCGCTGGTTGTGGCCGGCTCCGTTCCCCTGCCCGACGTACCCGAGGCTCGATCGCACCTCGTTTCGTGCCGCAGCGATGTCGAATCCTGCGATTCGCGCGCTGCCGGACGTGGGCTCGAGCAAGGTGGTCAGCATGCGCAACGTCGTCGATTTCCCGGCGCCGTTCGGCCCCAGCAAGGCAACCAATTCACCCTCCGCTACATCGAGCGTGACTCCCTTGACTGCTTCCACGAGCTTCTTGCCCTGGGCGAAGTGCTTGGTGAGCGCCTTCGTCTCGATCATCGGTCTGCCGTCGTTGATGCGACTCATGATGTGCCCCAATTTCTTCTCGACTGATCGGATGCGGACCAACCTAGATTCAATTGAGGACGCATTGGGTCCTAAATGTTTGGCAGACTTCTTCCCATGAAGGAGACATCGGCTCGCCTACTGCGGTTGCTGTCACTGCTCCAGACACGTCGAGACTGGTCCGGTGCCGAACTCGCAGACAAGCTCGCGATCACCCCGCGCACAGTTCGACGTGACGTGGACCGCCTCCGCGATCTCGGCTATCCGGTCGACGCGACAGTCGGAGTCGGTGGCGGATATCGCCTGGGTGCAGGCGCGGAGATGCCCCCGCTACAGCTCGATGACGAAGAAGTACTCGCGGTGGCACTTTCACTGCAATCCGGAGCGACCGGCTCTGTGGTCGGCATCGGCGAGGCTTCGATGCGCGCGCTGGCGAAGCTGCGGCAGATCATGCCGTCGAGGCTGCGACACCGTCTGGAGTCGCTGTCGATCGATGTCGTGCCACGCGAGCCCGCCGCGAGCGCAGTCGATGCGTCGGTACTGTCCGCCATCGCATCCGTATGCCACAACCACGAGCGATTGAGATTCGACTACAGCACTCACGACGGCACCCAGAGCCGACGCGAGGTGGAACCGTACAGGCTCGTGCGGTCGGGTGTTCGGTGGTATCTGGTGGCCTGGGATCTCGCTCGCGAAGACTGGCGGTCGTTCCGCGTCGACCGGATGGAACCCAAGATCCCCACCGGCCCACGATTCGTGCCGCGGGAACTACCCGCCGGTGGTGCAGCAGACTTCGTGTCCCGCGGTGTCGCTCGGGCCTATTCCTCCACGCGCGCAACAGTTCTACTGCATGCACCCATCGAGCAGATAGCACCCATGGTCAACGAACAGTGGGGATCGGTGGAGTCCACCGACGAAGGGCGTTGCGTCATAGTGCTTTCGGGCACTTCTCTGCGATCGATCGCACACTGGCTCAGAGCTTTCGACGTCGATTTCACCGTTGTGAATCCACCTGAACTCCGCGAGGAATGCCGCACGATCGCGGCGGAAACGGCAGTCGCCACTCAGCGGTATCTCGATGCATGACAGCGTTTTTCACCCAAATACAACAAGACCCCAACTCCGAAGAGTTGGGGTCTTGTCAGTACGTCATGCGTCGGTTGCCCGACTCACATGGACGTCTTAGACGATGGTAACGCCGGTGGCCTGCGGGCCCTTGTTGCCCTGACCGATCTCGAACGCCACGCGCTGGTTCTCCTCGAGAGTGCGGAAGCCGCCACTCTGGATCTCGGAGTAGTGAACGAAGACGTCAGCACTGCCGTCTTCGGGAGCGATGAAGCCGAACCCCTTCTCGGAGTTGAACCACTTCACGATGCCCTCTGCCATGTAAATCTCCTCTAACACAGTGTCAACAGGCAGTCGCTTCGACCGCCCGGGTCACTTACTACGACCGTTCTGAGACAAATCCGTGGAGGATGTCCAAACGCTCGCAACCTAACCATTTGCGAGCGTGGAAACACAAACACAAACACTTACGACCACCACAAGTAGACCACACATCCGCCGTGTTGTCTTCCCTGAGGCCTTCATCACTGCCCAGCCCGTTGACAGGCATACCCCCTGGGGGTACCTTCGATTGCAGAGCGATACCTACACCGGGTATCCGTAAAATAAGCTTTCCACAACCGAAGGGATCTGCGATGACCACCGCCGAATACACCGTTTCCGGAATGACCTGCGGACACTGCGTCGGATCCGTCAAGGAAGAGATCGGCAACATCGCGGGAGTAACCGCGGTGGATGTCGAACTGGCGAGCGGACGCGTCGTCGTCACCAGCGATGCTCCCGTCTCCGCAGCCGACGTCGTCGCAGCAGTCGACGAAGCCGGCTACGCAGTCGTACCAAGCTGAGTCAGCCGTGCGCACCTCGACAACACTTGCCGCCTACGCCGTAGGGCTGGTCGCCGTCTTCGGCGCCGCCCTCGGCGTGGGGGCCGCAATCGGAAGCCCGATAGACATGTCCACCACCCAGCACAGCACCCACGAATCAACCACCGAATCGATGCCAGGCATGGATTCGGCAACACCTGCAGGTCTCGAAGTCTCCTCCGGCGGATACACACTCACCGATGTGACCGCACCCGGTCGAGCTGGGGAGCCGGGAACCTTGACCTTCCGGATTCTCGACGACACCAACACGCCCGTCGTCGATTTCGACCTCCTGCACGAGAAGAAACTCCACCTCATTGTCGTCCGAAACGACACCAGCGAATTCCGCCACGTACATCCGTCCCTCGCTGCAGACTGCACCTGGTCGATCGACTGGGCCTGGCCCGCCGCCGGCACCTACCGAGTCTTCGCGGACTTCGATCCCACCGACGGCACCCAACTGACACTCGGCCGAAACTTCGACGTGGCAGGCGAATTCACTCCTGCGCCGCTACCTGCGAAGAGCGCGACCGCAACCGTCGACGGATACACCGTGACTCTCGACGGTGATCTGACCACTGCCGGCGGCCCGATCACGCTGAGCGTTGCTCGCGACGGAGCCCCGGTCACCGATCTCGATCCGTACCTCGGTGCCTTCGGTCACCTCGTTGCCCTGCGCACCGGCGACCTCGCCTACCTGCACGTGCACCCCGAAGGCGAGCCAGGCGACGGCGTCACAGCACCTGGTCCGGACATTTCCTTCCACGCACAGGCACCGAGCGAAGGCACATACCGGCTGTTCCTCGACTTCCAGCACGAGGGCGTGGTTCGGACCGCCGAATTCACTGTTAATGCAGGCATTTCCACAGCTTCAGTTCCAGACAATCACGAGGGAGGGCACTGATGACGTCACCGACTGCGGTCGACAATGCTGCCAACTCGAGCAGCGTCGAACTCGCGATCACCGGGATGACCTGCGCCTCCTGCGCGTCACGAATCGAGAAGAAGCTCAACAAGATCGACGGCGTCACAGCCACCGTCAACTACGCGACGGAGAAGGCCAAGGTCACCTTCCCGGACGGGGTACCCGTCGAAGATCTGGTCACTGCCGTCGAGAACGCCGGTTATTCCGCCGCGCTCCCCAAGCCGCCCAGCGCGCCGGACACCGTCGACCCGGATGCGGAAACCCCGCAGGATCGTGATCTGCGCGAGCTCCGTACCCGCCTGATCATCTCGACTCTTCTCTCCGTGCCGGTCATCGCTATGGCAATGATTCCTGCGCTGCAGTTCGACAACTGGCAATGGCTCTCCCTCACACTGGCCGCACCGGTCATCGTGTGGGCGGCCTTCCCCTTCCACCGGGCTGCCTGGGTGAACCTGCGTCACGGCGCGGCCACGATGGACACGCTCATCTCGCTGGGCACCATCTCGGCCTTCGTCTGGTCGCTCTACGCACTGTTCTTCGGCACTGCGGGCGAAGCCGGTATGAAGCACGCCTTCCGGCTGACGGTCGACCGGATGGACGGCAGCGCCAACATCTACCTCGAAGTTGCCGCGGGCGTCATCACGTTCGTGCTGGCCGGACGCTACTTCGAGCACAAGTCCAAGCGCACGTCCGGCGCCGCACTACGCGCACTCATGGAACTCGGTGCGAAAGACGTCGCGGTATTGCGCAACGGCGTCGAAGTACGAATCCCCGCCGAAGAACTGGCAGCGGGCGACTCCTTCATCGTCCGGCCCGGCGAGAAGATCGCCACCGACGGCATCATCACCGAGGGCCGCTCAGCCGTCGACATGAGCATGTTGACCGGCGAATCCGTGCCGGAGGAAGTCGGTGTCGGGGACACTGTCGTCGGCGCCACCGTCAATGTCGGTGGAACCTTGACCGTCGAGGCAACCCGGGTCGGGAGCGACACCCAACTCGCCCAGATGGCGGCACTGGTCGAAGACGCCCAGAACGGCAAGGCCGAAGTTCAGCGCCTCGCCGATCGGATCGCCGGTATCTTCGTACCGGTCGTCATCGCGATTGCCGTTGCGACACTGGGCTACTGGCTCGGCACCGGTAACCCTATCGAGATGGCCTTCACCGCTGCTGTCGCCGTGCTGATCATCGCGTGCCCCTGTGCCCTCGGATTGGCAACGCCCACAGCCCTGTTGGTGGGCACGGGTCGCGGAGCCCAGATGGGAATCCTCATCAAGGGACCCGAGGTGCTCGAATCGACGCGCGCAGTCGACACCGTCGTGCTCGACAAGACGGGAACCGTCACCACCGGTCAGATGACATTGCTGGACACCGTGGTGGGCGAAGGAACAACCGTCGACGAGGTCCTTCGGCTGGCGGGCGCACTCGAACATCGCTCCGAGCACCCCATCGCCGCAGCGATCGCGAAGGGTGCGACCGAAGCCGTGGGCGAATTGCCTGCGGTCGAGGATTTCGTGAACGTCGCCGGGCGCGGCGTGCAGGGAATGGTCGACGGTCACGCCGTCGTCGCGGGCCGAGACGCGCTGCTCGCCGACTGGTCGATGCCGTTGCCGGAAAATCTCCGCGAGGCGAAGGCTGCAGCAGAGAAGGCCGGGCGCACCGCAATCGCGGTGGGCTGGGACGGCAAGGCGCACGGCATCCTCGTGATCGCCGACGCGGTCAAGGACACGAGCGCCGAAGCAATCGCGCAGTTGAAAGCACTCGGCCTCGAACCGGTTCTGCTGACCGGTGACAACGCCACCGTTGCTCGCACTGTCGCGGATCAGGTCGGGATCAGCACCGTCTTCGCCGAGGTCATGCCTGCGGACAAGGTCGACGCCGTCAAGAAACTGCAAGCGGAAGGACGCGTCGTGGCCATGGTCGGCGACGGCGTGAACGACGCGGCAGCCCTGGCTCAGGCCGATCTCGGCCTGGCGATGGGCACGGGTACCGACGTTGCGATCGAGGCCAGCGACATCACTCTGGTGCGAGGTGACCTGCGGTCGGCAGCCGATGCAATTCGACTGTCCCGCAAGACGCTCAAGACCATCAAGGGCAACCTGTTCTGGGCATTCGCCTACAACACGGCTGCGATCCCGCTGGCTGCGGCCGGCCTGCTCAACCCGATGCTCGCCGGTGCCGCAATGGCATTCAGCAGTGTGTTCGTGGTGAGCAACAGCCTGAGGTTGCGGCGGTTCAAATAAGGGGGCAAGCCCCTGTGCGCGGTTAGGGAGTCCCTGCACTCCTTAACCGCGCACGGGGCTATTCGCCTCCAGCCAGCCGAACGAAGGCTGCTGCGTCGAGCATCTCACCACGCGTCTGTGGCTCGATGCCGGCAGCGAGGAGCCGTCGTTCGGCCTCCGCAGGCGAACCTGCCCAACCGCTGAGCGCGGCACGCAAAGTCTTGCGGCGCTGCGCGAACGCGGCGTCGATCGCCGCAAAAACCTGCTTGCGGTGTTTCTCGTCCATCGGCCACGGCGGCTCCGCATACCGGTCGATACGAACCAGACCTGATTCCACCTTCGGCACCGGCCAGAACACGTTGCGTCCGACGGCACCGGCGCGGCGAACCTCGCCGAAGAAGTTGGCCTTGACGCTGGGAACGCCGTAGATCTTGCTTCCCGGATCAGCCGCCAGGCGATCGGCAACCTCGGCTTGCACCATCACGAGTGCGGTCCGCAGACTCGGGAGCGATGCGAACAGATGCAACAGCACCGGCACCGCGACGTTGTACGGCAGGTTCGCAACCAGCGCGGTCGGCTCGCCGGGAATCTGTGAAGGCAGCACACGCATCGCGTCCGCTTCGACGACGGTCAGTCGATCGGCCAGTTCCGGCGCTCGCTCGGCCACCGTCTTCGGCAGGCGAGCCGCGAGGTTGGGATCGATCTCGACCGCGATGACCCGATCGACCACGTCCATCAGCGCCATCGTCAGCGAACCGAGACCAGGCCCTACCTCGAGAACGACGTCGTCACGTGTGACGCCTGCCGTGGTGACGATGCGCCTCACGGTATTGGCGTCGTGAACGAAGTTCTGCCCCAACTGTTTCGTGGGCCGGACACCGAATTCCTCGGCAAGAGCGCGCACCTCGACCGGACCGAGCAGGGCTGCCTGCCCGCGCGGAGTAGCGATGGGTTCGTTCGATTGTTCGGCGTCTGACACCAGTAGAACTTATCCCAGTCCGAGGCGACCCGAGCACGACGGCCATGCGCCCCAGCCCTGAGTGCGCTGGGTCTGTGTCGCAATCGCGATCTGTTCTTCACGGGTGGCGAGGTCGGCGCGGGGCGCATACTTCAACCCGCCCTGTCGTTCCCAGGTGTTCTGGTCGAACTGCACGCCGCCGTAGAAACCGTTGCCGGTGTTGATGGCCCAGTTACCGGTGGCCTCGCACTGTGCGAGCGCATCCCACGTCGAACCGTTCTCCACGGGCGGCACCTCGGTGCCCGGCTTCGTTCCGACACGCACGACCTTCGGCTGCGCCGGTGTGGTGATCGTCTCCGAGACCTGGGTACGTCCGGCTTCGACACCGTTGACGAGATTCACGGCGAACGTCACGTCACGCACGCCGGGCACGCCCGGGTTCTCGACGATCGTGCGGCTCTGGTTCATCGTCGGATCCTCGATGCGCTGATCCGGCGGATCGAGCGGCAAAGTCTCGACTTTGTTCTCGGTGCGGTTGCGCGTCACCGTGACCTCCAGGCCCTCGGTCAGTGGAGCGTCGGCGGCGGGAACCACCGTGTCCGACTGCTCGAGCGGAGTGCCGTTGGCGGTAAGGAACTCCCCGACCGTCGGCGCCGCGATACGCACGTCTGCTGCCGCGTTTGCGCCGTCGACCAGTTTTGCGACGACCGGTGTCAGCACGTCGAGCGCGGCGCCGTCCAGCGGAAGACGCTGCGAGCGCGAAGCCGACACGTGCACATCCGCCGCGACGTCCAACTGCTTCAACGCGTCGTCGACGGTCAAGGCAGTGGTCCAGAGCTTCTGCGGCTGACCGTCGACCGTCAGCGTGATCTCACGGGCACGACGGAGCACCACGGTGTCGCCGTCGGACAGCGAAGCGTCGGCCGCGGGAGCAACTGCATCCTTGTCACCGATCGGGTAACCCGCGTCCTCGAGAGCGCCGTCGACGTTGGTCGACATGGTGCTCAGGCGAATCTGCTCACCGTCGACATCGAGAGTGATGGTCTTGTGCCGGACGACGGCCAGAACACCACCCACGAGAACCGTCAGGAGAAGAGCGGCGATCGCCGAGTACAACAACGGCGACCTGGTCGAGTTGATCTTGGCGAACGGTGACATCGGTTCCTGTGTTCTGTGAGGTGTGAGCGCGTCAGCGCAGGCCCAATTTGCTGGTGCAGGACGGCCAAGCACCCCAGCCCTGACCGGCGCGGACTTTCTCGCCGATCGCGATCTGCTGTTCACGTGATGCGAGGTCGGCGCGAGCTGCGTACTGACCGCCGCCGAATGCTTCCCAGGTGCTCTGGGTGAACTGAAGTCCTCCGTAGAAACCGTTGCCGGTGTTGATGGCCCAGTTTCCGGTCGCCTCGCACTGAGCAATGGCATCCCACGTCGACGCGTTGGACACAGCGGGAGCGGAAGCCTGCTTGGTACCGACCTTCACCACTGCTGCGACCGGTTCCTTGATCACGGTCGCGGACAGTTCCGTGCGTCCGGCCTCGACACCGTTGACGGTCTTGACCTCGACGGTGGCCGTGCGCTCACCCGGAACACCCGGGTTCTCGACGACGGTCTTGTCCTTCTCTAGCTCGGGATCCTCGACCTTGTTCTCCGGCGGCGCGATCGGCTGCGTCTCGACGCGAGTGTCCGTGCGGTCGCGAGTGACCTGGATGGTCAGGCCGTTGGTAACGGGTGTGTCGGCGGCGGGAACCACCGAGTCGGCCTGCTCGAGCGGCGCATTCTTGGCCGCGAGAAGATCACCGACGGTCACGGCGGCGAGCTTGACCTCCGCCGCGGGAGCGCCACCGTCGCTGACGCTGACGGTCTTCGGGCTGACGACGTCGAGCTCGGTCCGTTCGAGCGGCAGACGATGCGAGCGCGAAGACGAGACTGCGAAGTCGTCGGAAACATCTACCTGCTTCAATGCCTCGTCGACCGTCAATGCGGTGGTCCAGATGGTGGTCGGCTGACCGTCGACGGTCAGAGCCAACTCACGGGCACGGCGCAGTACGACGGTATCGCCATCGGACAGGGAGGAATCGGCACTGGGTGCGAGCGCGTCCTTGGGATCGACCGGGTATCCGGCGTCCTCGAGAGCGGTACCGACGCTGCTCGACATCGTGGACAGCGAAATCATGTCGCCATCGACATCGAGGGTGATCGTCTTGTGCCGAACCACGGCGAGCGCACCCCCGACGATGAGCGTCAGAAGCAACGCACCCACCACTGAATAGAGAAGTGGTGACTTCGTGGAGTTGATCTTGGCAAAAGGCGACACAGGAAATCCCAAGGCAGACGACGTTCGATCACAATACGGTAACGACCGAGCGTTGTATCGGCAACCAAATCACAACGAAATGCGACTTTTGTCACGGAACGGCAACGGCGTGTCGTGTGTTCTGCACTTTCCGGCTCCGATACCCGTGTATCGATTCAGCTCTGGGCGCAGTATGTTCTCGTCTGGTTCAAAGCAGTCCGGCGATCCCGGGCGCGACAGAAGAAAGCTGGGCGATAGTGCGAAGAAGATTCGACAGACCACGTAATGCCAGGTGGCCGATCCTGGCCATCCTGCTGGCGCTGATCGCAGCGCTGTTCGCCCCCGGAATCGCGAGCGCGCAACCCGGCCGCACCTACACGATCGCCACCGATCTGACATTCGCCCCGTTCGAATTCGAGAACGAAGACGGCAAACTCGTCGGCATCGACATCGACCTGCTCAATGCGATCGCCGAGGACCAAGGCTTCAAGGTCGACATCAAGCAGCTCGGCTTCGACGCTGCACTGCAGGCCGTGCAGGCCGGGCAGGCCGACGGCGTCATCGCGGGCATGTCCATCACCGACGCCCGCAAGCAGGTGTTCGACTTCTCCGACCCGTACTTCGAGTCGGGCGTGCAGATGGCGGTCCTCGAGACCGACAACGACGTGAAGTCGTACGAGGATCTGAGGGGCAAGCGCGTCGCCGTCAAGAACGGCACCGAGGGCGCCAGCTTCGCCGAGTCCATCAAGGACCAATACGGCTTCACCACAGTCTATTTCGCCGACTCCGCCAGCATGTACGACGAGGTCCGCACCGGGAACTCCGTCGCAGTCTTCGACGACTACCCCGTCCTCGCCTACGGCATCACACAGGGCAACGGCCTCAAGACGGTCACCGAAAAAGAGGTGGGCGCGAGCTACGGCTTCGCAGTCAACAAGGGCCAGAACGCCGAACTGCTCCAGATGTTCAACGCCGGACTGCAGAACCTGCGCGACGACGGCCAGTACGACGAAATCGTCTCGACCTACCTCGGTCAGGGCGCGTCGACGTCGGACAACTCCATCATCGGCTTGATCAAGAGCACCTACCCGCAGCTTCTCAAGGGCCTGTGGTTGACGATCGTTCTCTCCGTCGTCTCGATCGCGATCGCTCTGGTCCTAGGCGCGATCTTCGGTCTCTGCCGCGTGTCCACCAACATGTTCGTCCGAGGTATAGGCACAACCTACGTCGACATCTTCCGCGGCACACCGCTGTTGGTGCAGGCATTCTTCATCTACTTCGGCATCCCGGCAGCCCTGCATTTCCAGATGTCCGCCTTCACCGCAGGCATCATCACGCTCTCGCTCAACGCCGGCGCGTACATGGCTGAAATCGTCCGCGGCGGCATCCTGTCCGTCGACAAGGGACAGATGGAGGCGTCACGAAGCCTGGGCATCAGCTACATGAAGTCGATGCGAAAAGTCATCATGCCGCAGGCAATTCGCACGATGATCCCGTCGTACATCAACCAGTTCGTGATCACCCTCAAGGACACGTCGATCCTGTCGGTCATCGGACTCGCCGAGCTCACTCAGACAGGGCGCATCATCATCGCGCGCAACTTCCAGTCGTTCAACATGTGGCTGATCATCGGCGTCATGTACTTCATCATCATCATGGCGCTCACCAAGCTGTCGAACCGCCTCGAGAAGAGGATCAACAAGTGACCGAAACAGCCGTCAACATGGGCAAGTCCGCCACCGAGGTCAAGATTTCGGTCAAGGGACTGAAGAAGTCGTTCGGCGACAACGAGGTCCTCAAGGGCCTGGACGTCGACATCAAGAGCGGTGAAGTGGTCTGCGTCATCGGGCCTTCCGGTTCCGGCAAGTCGACCTTCCTGCGTTGCCTCAACCGCCTCGAAGACATCACCGCCGGATCCGTGCGCGTCGACCAGTTCGACCTCACGAACAAGGATGTCGACATCGACAAGGTGCGCCAGCACATCGGGATGGTGTTCCAGCACTTCAACCTGTTCCCCCACATGAGCGTCGTCGAAAACGTGATGCTCGCTCCGGTGCAGACCGGGCGATCGACCAAGGAGCAAGCTCGCGAGATCGCCGTCAAACTGCTCGGCCAGGTCGGTCTCGCGGAGAAGGCAGATGCCAAGCCCGCCAGCCTGTCCGGTGGGCAGAAGCAGCGCGTTGCCATCGCCCGCGCACTCGCGATGAGTCCGGACATCATGCTCTTCGACGAGGCCACCAGCGCCCTCGACCCCGAAATGGTGGGTGAGGTTCTGCAGGTGCTGCGCGACCTCGCCAAGCAGGGCATGACCATGGTCGTCGTGACCCACGAGATGGGCTTCGCCCGTGAGGTTTCCGACCGAGTCATCTTCATGGCCGACGGATACATCGTCGAAGAAGGTAAGCCGGAGAGTCTGTTCGGCAACCCCCAGCAGCAGCGCACCCAGGACTTCCTGGCGAAGGTTCTCTAGGGGCAAGCCCCCTGTGCGCCTTTTTGGTAGTGGGGACTACCGGAAAGGCGCACGGGTGGTGGCCAATTCGACGACCAGCCCGGTCTCGATCCGATTCTGCGGCTCGAAGTCGAAGTGGCCGAACCTTCGGAACCACCGAGGACTGGCCTCGACCCTTCGATAGGTCTCGCTACCTTCGACGGGCAACCACATGCGCGGACTTCCGACTTCCTCGTACGTCGTCGTGACCACGAGAATCCCGAGCATCACACCCGTGGTCACGACTCCAGACGCCGGCATCCCGCCGTGAACCCAACCGTCGAAATCGTCGTCCTGCGATCGCGGTGTCAATGTCCACGAGCATGGTTCACCGACCACCGGAAACGGCCCGCAGCACTCGACTTCGACCGCGTCGACATGAACGCTGACGATCCGGACCGAAGAGTCGACCGGCGTCGGCTCAGTGAAGCTGTGCGCCTTCATTCCCTCCCGGGATGCGAGAAATTCGCCGCGCTCGAGCCGGATCGAGAGGACTGTTCGTCTGTGTGTTCGACGTCGTCGGGATAGACGTCGGAGGGATAGATGCGGTCATTCATCTGAATACTCCGCGCAGTAGACGAACCGGGACACGACCGTCCCGGGCGCGGAGTTACCTGTCAGACCACCATAGCGTCAGAGCTTGTAGACGCGCTCCGCTGTCGCCGTGGACGCTGCTGCCAGCGCCTGCGGATCCTCACCGCGGATGTCTGCGAGCGCGCGCACTGTGTACGGCAGGCAGTACGACTCGTTGGGCGCACCGCGGAACGGGTGCGGCGTCAAGAACGGCGCATCCGTCTCGACGATCAGTTGATCCGACGGCACCAACAGCGCGGCCTCACGCAGCGCCTTCGCATTCTTGAAACTCACGGTTCCCGAGAAACTCAACACGTAGCCCGCGTCGATGCACGCACGGGCCATCTCCGAATCCGAGGAGAAGCAATGGAACACCACGGTCTCCGGCGCGCCTTCCTCGTGCAGCACCCGCAGCAGGTCCTCATCGGCTTCGCGATTGTGAATCATCAGCGTCTTGCCGAGACGCTTCGCGAGGTCGATGTGCCACCGGAAACCGTCGACCTGCTCCTCGATGGTGGCGCACCCTTCGAGCTTGCCTGGCCAGTAGAGATCCAGCCCGGTCTCCCCCACCGCGACGACCCGCGGATCGGACGCCAACCGTTCTATCTCGGCTCTGGTGTCGACATCAAGGACGTTCGCCCTGGTCGGATGGATTGCGACGGCTGCGTAAACCCTCGAATCCCAGTTCGCAGCGTCGACGGCAAAGCGTGCGGCATCAAGGTCGTCGGCCACCGTGACGACCCGTCCGACGCCGACGGCTTCGGCCCGATCGACAATTTCGGCCACGGTCGCAGCGTCGTGCGCACCACAGGCGTCGAGGTGCGTATGTGCGTCGATCAGAGGCGACAAGGGCTCAGGGGCATCGGGGGCGGGACGGTCTTTGCTCACGCCCGATAGAGTAAGCCCACCATGACTGTGCCTGCCTCACCCTCCCAGACCCCGCGCCCGGACTCCGCTGCCCCGGAAGGCGCGGAACGATCGCCGTTCTACATCACGACAGCGATCGCGTATCCCAACGGCGCTCCGCACATCGGCCACGCGTACGAGTACATCTCCTCGGACGCGCTCGCCCGCTTCAAGCGGTTGGACGGTCATGAAGTGTTCTTCATGACCGGCACCGACGAGCACGGTCTGAAGATGCAGCAGACAGCGATCAAAGAGGGCATCGACGTCCGCGAACTCGCGGCTCGGAACTCCGACGTGTTCCAGAACCTCGACAAGGTCCTGAACATCTCGTACGACCGCTTCATCCGCACCACCGACGCCGACCATCAGGTCGCCAGCAAGGCGATCTGGGAAAAGATGGCTGCATCGGGCGACATCTACCTCGACACGTACTCGGGGTGGTATTCGGTTCGTGACGAGGCCTTCTACACCGAAGCCGAGACCACGCTTCTGGACGACGGCACCCGTCAGTCGACGGAGACCGGCACTCCGGTGGAGTGGACCGAGGAGTCCAACTACACCTTCCGTCTCTCGGCCTACGAGGACCGTTTGCTTGCTCTGTACGAAGAGCATCCCGAGTTCATTGCCCCCGCGACTCGTCGCAACGAGATCGTCAGCTTCGTCAAGGGCGGCCTCAAGGACCTGTCGATCTCGCGCACCACGTTCGACTGGGGCGTCGAGGTTCCCGGAGACCCCGACCACGTCATGTACGTCTGGGTCGACGCCCTCACCAACTACCTGACCGGCGTGGGTTACCCGAACGTCGACTCGGCGGAGTTCGAGAAGTTCTGGCCCGCGAGCCTGCACATCATCGGCAAGGACATCACGCGTTTCCATACCGTGTACTGGCCGGCGTTCCTCATGTCTGCCGGCATCGAACTGCCAGAGCGGGTCTTCGTCCACGGGTTCTTGTACAACAAGGGCGAGAAGATGTCGAAGTCGGTCGGCAACGTCGTCGACCCCATCGCGATGGTCGATCAGTACGGCCTCGACGCGGTCCGCTTCTTCCTGCTCCGCGAGATCTCGTACGGCCAGGACGGCAGCTACAGCCACGAAGCAATCGTGACGCGTATGAATGCAGACCTGTCCAATGAACTGGGCAACCTCGCGCAGCGTTCACTGACGATGGTCGCGAAGAACTGCGATGCCCAGGTACCGACCCCCGGCGAGTTCACCGAGGACGACCTGGCGATGCTGGCGTCGGCGGATGCCCTGCTTGCCAAGTGCCGCAGCGAGTTCGACGTGCAGGCGCTGCATCTCGCACTGGAAGCCATCTGGGGCGTTCTCGGCGAGACCAACCGGTACTTCTCCAAGCAGGAACCGTGGGTTCTGCGCAAGACGGATCCGGCACGCATGGCGACGGTTCTGTACGTGACGCTCGAAGTGGTCCGTATCGTCGGGCTTCTCGTTCAGCCGGTGATGCCCGACGCGGCGTCACGCATCCTCGATCTGCTCGGTCAGAGCGAAGAGAACCGTCAGTTCACCGACATCGCGGTTCGCATCGACGCGAACCGGAAACTGCCTGCTCCGGCACCGGTCTTCCCCCGCTTCGTCGAGGAATGAGCTAAGCGAGAGTGCCGCACGTGGGGTCCGAGATATCCGGTTACAGGCGGATGTGTCGGACCCCACGTGCACACTCCAGCCATGACGGCAAATAGAACATACATTCGAACCAGCGCTTCGGCGCAGACACTGCCATGGAACGGAGCGCGGGTGTCCACTCAGGAGGTCAGCCCTCAATCCGTTTCCGCGGTGCGAGATCTCGTTTCCGAACTGTCCGCGGCGTACGACCGCGGATGGCAGCCGGCGGATCTGATTCATCTGGCGCGTCGAAGCAAAGAAGCGTCCGACGCCGATCTCGCCGCCACCACCATCCTGTTCGACGCGAAGGCGTCGCGCGCCTCCGATCGCGCTCCGCTCGAATGGGTGGGGCAGTTGCAGACAATCGGCGAGCAGTATCCGAAGTCTCGGCACATCGCTTCTCGAATCACCGTGGACGACGACGTTTTTCGCTCCCTCGCGGCCGGCCTTCTGTTCCAGGATCCCTACTTCCTCGTTTCGCAGATCGTCGACGTCGCGCGATCGTGGATGCGCCTACCTCAGTGGACGGTGTTGCTCGCGCCACCATCCACCTGGCCGTCGCAACGCACCGATACCAGCTATGCCGGCGTCGGCGATACCGAGGTCGACGCCAAGGTACTCAAGCGAATTCGTGGACTACTCGCCAAAGCGGAAGCAACCAACTTCGCGGAAGAAGCCGAGATTTTCACCGCGAAGGCCCAGGAGTTGATGACCCGGTACGCCATCGACTCCGCACTGCTCCACAGTCGCGCCGGGGTCACCGACACATCCGTCAATGCCCGACGCATTCACATCGAGAACCCGTACGTGAAGGAAAAGGTTCACCTCCTGACCGAGATCGGCGAATCGAATCGAGTCAGGACTGTCTGGTTCAGCGACATTGCACTCGCGACCGTCGTCGGCACTCCGGTCGACCTTCAGCAAGTCGACATGCTGTTCACTTCCCTGCTCGTACAGGCAACCCGTGCAATGCAATTCGCCGACTCGAGCAATCGTGGCGGCTCACGCACCACCTCGTTCCGCAAGGGATTCCTGGCCGGGTTCGCCAGCCGCATCGGGCACCGCCTGCGTGACGCCGGCACCAAAGCCACCGCCGAAGCGGCCGACGCGGCATCGATGGACGTCGCGGATCTTCTGCCGATCCTCGCCACCACATCCGAGGCCGTCGACGCCGAATTCGATCGATTGTTCCCGACAACCCGCAAGACTCGCGGACGGTCCGTGGACGCCGAAGGCTGGCACGCCGGCCAGGCTGCAGCCGACGACGCCAACCTGCGTCCCGGCGCACCCGCCGTGAACCGCTCCCGCTAGTCCTTTCGAGCGGCCAGGACCGTCTCGTACAACTCACGCTTGGAGACTCCGGCCGTTGCGACCAGAGCACACGCGTCCTTCAATCGTGCTCCCCCCTCGACCAGCCTTTCCACCTCGTCGACCAGATCGGCAGGATCAGATGCCACCAGCACTGCGCCTTCGAGCACCACCGTGATCTCACCGCGAACGCCCTCGGCGGCCCAAGCAGCTAACTCCCCGAGAGTGCCGCGCTTCACTTCCTCGTAGGTCTTGGTCAATTCCCGGCACACGGCCGCGCGGCGATTCGGCCCGAGCACTTCCACCGCATCTGCGAGGCAGTCGGCAAGGCGATGAGGCGCTTCGAAGAACACACACGCTCGCTGCTCGGTTGCCAAGGCAGAGAGCCACGTCTTGCGCTGCCCCTGCTTACGGGGCGGGAACCCGTCGAAGCAGAACCGCTCGACGGGCAATCCGGAGAGTGCCAGCGCCGTCGTCACCGCCGACGGACCGGGCAAGCACGTGACGGCGAGGTTCTCGGCTACGCAGGCGGCGACAAGGCGATATCCGGGATCGCTGACCGACGGCATGCCCGCGTCCGTGACCAGCAGGACGGTCTTGCCTTCGGCGACGTCGGCGACCAGCGCGGGCAGCCGGGAAATCTCGACCTGATCGTAGAAACTGACGATCTTCCCGGTGATGGTTACCTCGAGCGCGGACGCCAGAGACTTGGTGCGTCGTGTGTCCTCCGCAGCAACGACGTCGGCGGTTGCGAGAGCAGACCGAAGACGCGGAGACGCGTCACCGACATCTCCCATGGGTGTTGCGGCGAGTACCAAGCGACCAGTCATACCTGACAGCCTACGATTGCCAGGTGACTGTGCAGACGGACGAGCGGCCAACGCCCGCCACGAGCGATCGGGTAATGCGTAGTCCCGGCCCGCTGGTACCGGATCCTGATTTCGGCCCGACCGACAGATTGCGCGGCTGGATCGTCACCGCTTTCGTCACCGCTATCGCGGCGATCACACGCTTCACGATGCTCGCCTACCCGACCGACGCCGGCACACCTGTCTTCGACGAGAAGCACTACGTTCCGCAGGGCTGGCAAGTTCTGACCGGTGGCGGCATCGAAGACAATCCCGGTTACGGATTGGTGGTACACCCGCCGATCGGTAAGCAGATGATCGCGATCGGCGAAGCACTCTTCGGTTACAACGGTTGGGGGTGGCGATTCTCGTCGGCCCTGGTCGGGACACTGATGGTCTTGCTGATCATCCGGATCGTGCGCCGCATGACGCGCTCCACGCTGATCGGCGCGATTGCCGGAATCCTGCTCATCGTCGACGGCGTCACCTTCGTCTCCTCACGCCTGGGGATGCTCGACATCTTCCTGGCTTTCTTCGTCCTCGCTGCTCTCGGATGCCTGGTGGTCGATCGCGACCAAGTCCGCGAACGGATGGCGAAGGTATACGAAGAGGGCCGAATCGGCGACTCTGCCTGGGGTCCGCGGCTGGGTTTCCGGTGGTGGAGGTTCGGCGCCGGCATCCTGCTCGGCCTGGCCTGCGGCACCAAGTGGTCCGGCATGTACTTCATTCTGTTCTTCGGATTGCTCAGTGTTGCCTTCGACCTGTCAGCGCGCCGCGCCTACCGCGTGCAGCGCCCATGGGTCGGCACTGCATTTCGCGACATCGGGCCGGCTCTGTATGCGTTGGTGATCATTCCGCTCGGTGTGTACCTCGCGAGCTACTGGGCCTGGTTCACCAGCGAGACCGGCGTCGACCGTCACGCCGTCGGGAACGAGATCGGTGAGGGTGGCACATGGAGCTTCATTCCCTCCGCACTGCGTTCACTCTGGTACTACAGCGGAAACGTTCTCCAGTTCCACGCCGGTCTGACCAACTCCGCCGGAAACCACCACCCGTGGGAGTCGAAACCGTGGACGTGGCCGATGGGGCTACGACCGATGCTCTACTACTACGCCGACGGCGAGCAGGTCACCGGTTGCGGGGCCGCCAGCTGCGTCAAGGCCGTGATGCTGATCGGCACACCGGCGATGTGGTGGCTGGCCCTACCGATGTTGGCGTGGGCGATCTGGCAGACGTTCGTGCGCAGGGACTGGCGATACGCCGTGGTCCTGACCGGCTACGGTGCCGCTTACCTCCCGTGGTTCGCGACGCTCGACCGCCAGATGTACTACTTCTACGCAGTTGCACTCGCCCCGTTCATGGTCATGGGATTTGCGCTGGTCCTCGGCGATGTACTGGGCAAGGCGAGCGCGTCCGTCGAGCGTCGTACCACCGGACTTCTGGCAGTCAGTCTGTACATCGGTCTGGTCGTGGCCAACTTCGTCTACCTCTGGCCGATACTCACCGCCATGCCGATCACGCCGGAATCGTGGCAGAACCATCTGTGGTTGCCCAGCTGGAAATAACCGGACGACAAAAGGGGCACCGAACCGCAGTTCGGTGCCCCTTCACGGTTCAAGTCCTACTCCGCTCAAGTCCTACTCCACTGACTTACCCACACGGCGTCCTCGGCGCGGGCGTAGGAGAGCACGTTTCTGCTCCTTCGCCGCAATGATGATCGGGTCGTGCGAAAGATCCTTGTACAGCGAGAAGCACAATCCGATCATGACCAGCACGAACGGCGCCGCAGCGATGATCGTCATGGTCTGCAAGCCGTCGAGCGCTTCGGAACCACCGGTCCACAGCAGAAGCGCCGCGACGCCACCGGTCAACATGCCCCAGAACACCACGACCCAGCGACTCGGTTCGAGCGTTCCGCGCTGCGAGAGCGTCCCCATCACCATCGACGCAGCGTCGGCGCCGGAGACGAAGAACACTGCGACGAGCAGCATGACCAGGACAGTCGTCACTCCGGCCAACGGCAGATTGTCGAGCATGCCGAACAGTTGAGCCTCTTCCGAGCCTCGGCCGGACAAGCCGATTCCGTCGCGTTCCTCGCCGATGCCTGCGCCGCCGAAGATCGCGAACCAGAGCAAGCTGACAGTCGTGGGAACGGCGATGACGCCGACGATGAACTGGCGGATCGTGCGGCCGCGGCTGATGCGGGCCAGGAACATGCCGACGAACGGCGTCCAGGACACCCACCATGCCCAGTAGAAGATCGTCCACGACGAAAGCCACGCGCCGGTTTCAGGATTCGACGATGCACCCGTGCGGGCCGACATCTGGGCGAGGTCGGAAACGTATGCACCAATGGTCGTCGGGAGCAGATTGAGAATCAGCACGGTCGGCCCGAGAACGAACACGAACAGGGCCAAGATCAATGCGAGCACCATGTTGATGTTGGAGAGCCACTGAATTCCCTTGGCCACACCGGAAACTGCCGAAGCGACGAACGCCAGGGTCAGTACCGCAACGATGGCCACGAGCAGGAATACGCCGGCTTCTTCCATCCAGCCGACTACCTCGAAACCGGAGCCGATCTGAAGTGCGCCGAGCCCCAAAGATGCTGCGGTGCCGAAAAGTGTCGCAAAGATTGCCAGGATGTCGATGACCTTGCCGATCGGCCCTTCGGCTTTGCGACCGAGCAACGGGATGAAGGCCGAACTGAACAGTTGCTTGCGTCCTCGGCGATACGACCCGTACGCAATGGCAAGGCCCACAACGGCATACATCGCCCAAGGATGAAGACCCCAGTGAAACATGGTGGTAGCCATGGCAGTTCCGACGCCACCGTCGGTGCCGGGAGGCGGAGTCACGTAGTGCGCAAGCGGCTCCGCGACACCGAAGAACATCAGGCCGATGCCCATGCCGGCACTGAACATCATGGCGATCCAGCTGACGGTTCGGAACTCGGGCTTCTCACCGTCTTTGCCCAGCGGAATGTCGCCGAATCGACTGACAGCGAGGTAGATGGAAAACAGCACGAAAGCAGAAGCTGCGAGTACGAAGAGCCAGCCGATGTTCGTCACCAACCAGCCGAGAACACTTCCGGTTACCGAGTTCAGGTTGTCGGGAGCTACGAGACCCCACACGACAATAGCCAGCACCGCTGCGGCCGCCACGGAAAACACCACGTAGTCGGTCCGAACGCCTACCCGAGTAAAGCCCGTCTCCGGGCGCTCTTCGTTGGCCCCGGAATCTTGTTCGGATCGATCAGATTTCGTCACCATAGATGACTACGTTCGTCACTTTGTGGGCCAAAAGCAAGCTGGAAGGCGGGCTCAACAGCCGTTGAACCCGCCTTCTCACCCCGATCAAGCTGGGGTTTTAACCCAACCGTTGCCCTTGCCGATCAATCCGTCGATGCTGATGCGTCCTGCGCCGATAACAGCGATCAAGAGCGAACCGACACCGAGTGCGACGACGAGTTCATAGCCGCCGTTGTCTATGAAGACGCCCTTGTCGGCGTGCACGATGAAGAACGCGCCGACCATGTCGAGGAACAGCAGTGCGCCGACGAGCGGGGTCAGCAGACCCGCGATGAGCAGGATGCCGCCACCGAGTTCGATGGATGCTGCCAGAACTGCAGAAATCTTGGGGAGCGGGGCGCCCATCCCTTCGAATGCGGCCTGCGTTCCGGCGATCTTGTAGGTGAAGAACTTCTGCCAACCGTGGGCGATGAAGATGATCCCGAGGCCGACACGGGCGATGAGGAGTCCGAGGTCACGAGCAATCGACGAATTCATGAGCCAAGACTGACAGCTTTAAGTTGAAGCGTCAACTTAATCAATGTGTCACGCACCTCTCAATGCCGACTCCACCATGGCGACGATCTCAGTGTCGGAGTACCCGAGCGAGCGGACCTTATGCGCAAACGCGGTCGCCGCCTGCTCCGCCTGCGCCTGCACCGGATCGGTCCCCGAAGCGATGAACGTCCCTTGCTTTCCCCTCGTCTCGATCACGCCCTGATCGCTGAGCGCGCGATAAGCCTTCGCGACGGTGTTGGCCGCCAATCCCAGCTCCGAGGCCAATGCACGCACCGTCGGGATCTTGGTTCCCGCAATCAATCCGCCGCCGTGAACCTGCTCGATAATCTGTTGCCGCAGTTGGTCGTACGGAGCTGTGGAGGAATCGTGTTCGATCGCGATCTTCATCGTCACCCTCGTCGTATCTTCTCGGTCACAGCATCTTCTCTCTCACAAACCCTCGATCGCTTCGCGGATCGTATGCGGGCCGGAGGTCAGAACCAATATCTTGCCGACACTGGACGGCGCGTCGATGAGCGCTTCGATCACTGCGGCGACATCTGCACGAGGCACAGAGCCTCGATCGACGGGTGGCTCTGCAAGAAGGACTTCACCGGTGGGGTCGTCGTCTGTCAGAAGTCCTGGCCGAAGAATCGTCCAATCCAGCGAAGTCCTTGTCTTCAGGTCTTCCTCCGCTGCCGTCTTCGCCCGCAGGTAGGCGGCAAAAATCTCGTCGGTGTTCTCCGGTATTTCGTCACCAGCACCCATGGCGCTGATCTGAATGAACCGACGCACTCCCGCTTTCTCGGCGGCATCGGCCAACAGCACCGCCGCAGCTCGGTCTACGGAGTCCTTCCGCTCGATCGAGCTACCAGGTCCGGCGCCCGCGGCGAAGACCGCGACGTCGGCACCGTCGAGTACCTTCGCAACTTCCTCGACCGTGGAGGATTCCAGATCGATCACCACGGGGAACGCGCCGAGTGTGCGGACCGCACCCTCGTGCGCGGAGTTGCGGATCAGCGCTACCGGCCGATCACCATGTCCTGCCAGCAGGTACGTCAGGTGCTGCGCGATCTTGCCGTGCCCACCGGCAATGACCACGCGCCGTTCGTCCACACTTCGATGTTCCGTCATCGTTTTCTCCTCACAAGTCGGTACTTCAAGTGCAGCGCGCCGGAGGTGTCCGTTGTTCCCCTGTTTGTCCCACGAGTTCGGACACAGAGGCAGAATGACGGACATGGCATCTGCAACCATCTTCCACAATCAACGGTGCAACACGTCGCGGACTGTTCTCGGACTTATCCGCGACGCCGGCATCGAACCGACCATTGTGAAGTACCTCGATACTCCGCCTACCCGATCCGAGCTGGAAAAACTCCTCGCCGACGCCGGCCTCGAGCCCAGCCAAGCCGTTCGCAAGCGCGAAACGCAGTACAAGGAACTCGGGCTCGCCGATGCATCCGAATCCGAGATCCTCGACGCGATGATCGAGCACCCGATTCTGATCGAACGCCCGTTCGTGGTCACCGACAAAGGCACCGTCCTCGCGCGGCCTGCAGCCAAGGTGGAAGAAATTCTCTGACAGCGTCGACGGCTTACAGCGGATCGCGGGCGATCGGGCAGGACATGCACCGAGGACCACCTCGGCCGGACCCCAGTTCCGAACCCGCGATTCGCAAAACCTCGATACCCGAGGCCTCCAGCCTGGCGTTCGTTTCGACGTTGCGCTCGTAAGCGACGACGACGCCAGGCTCGACGGCGAGGGTGTTGTTTCCGTCGTCCCACTGCTCACGCTCGGCAGTCACCGTGTCGAGTCCGGTGTCGATCACACGCAGTTTTCCGATTCCCATGGCGTCGGCCGCCGCTTCGAGGAACGGCGTCGCACCGCGAATACTCACCCCGTCGTCTTCCTTGCGCAGAGTGAACGCCGCCAGGGTGTCCTGAATGGCCGGATACATGACGACCGCGTCGGCCTCGACCATGGTGCAGACCGTGTCGAGATGCATCGACGCTCGGCGTTGCTCGATCGGAACAACCAACACCGTGTGGGCGAGGCCGTCGTCGAACACGCTACGCGCCAATGCTTCTGCTCCGGCGGGTGACGTACGTTCACCGACACCGATTGCGATCACCCCCGGCGCGAGAAGCAGCACGTCACCTCCCTCGACAGGAGCCGTGTGCGACTCGTACGCGCGGCGCACGCCTTTGAATCGAGGGTGATGTGCGTAGACGAGATCCGTTATCGAGGATTCGCGAGCTCGCGCTGACAACGCCAAGGACGTGATGATGACCCGTGGCCCGACCCAGAACGACGAATCACGGGTGAAGAGCAAGTTGGGCAACGGGTCGATCACGAAGTCACCGCCGTGATGCATCCTGCGCACCAACGAGGTCGAGTCGGCATCGATCGGCAATTCGTCGAACGTCATTCCTGCAGTAAGGATCGACGAAAGCTCCTTCGGCTCCACCTTTCGCAGGTAGGCGGCCAGGTGTTGCCCGAGCGCGTGGCCGATCTTGCGTGCGTCCACGGCGGCCGCGATTCCCTGGATCCTCGCTGCGCCACTGACCTCGAGCGCCTCGGTGAGGAGATCGGACAAAAGCAGTACCTCGACGCCGCGCTCACGAAGGACGGTCGCAAACTGATCGTGTTCTTCCTGCGCGCGGTCCACCCACGGCAACGCGTCGAACAGCAGCTCGTCGTTGTTGCGCGGAGTCAATCGTTTCAACTCGTCGCCAGGACGATGAAGAATGACCGATCGCAATCGGCCCACCTCGGAATCGACACCGAGGGGGACGGAGCCAGAAGCGTTCATGAGTGAACACTAATCCCGTAGGCCCCACCCAGCAGGGACAAGCAGCTGTCGTACTGGTCCGCGTAACGTCTGATCCGACGCAGGCGAGAGGACCAGGCAATGAGTAGTACGGATCAGGCGGCGCTGAACGGCGCCGGAATCGAGAGGTTCACCGGGCGCTGGGTCGGCGCTGGAGCCGGACATTTCCCCACCATCGACGACTTCGAGTACTCCGAGGAGATCGAGTTCGCGCCCACCCCGAAACCGTTTCTCACCTACTCGTCGCGCACTCGTGGGCTCCCCGACGGACGACCGCTTCACATGGAATCGGGATACCTGCGCCCAACACCGGGTGGTGAGCTCGAATTGCTGGTCAGCCAGCCCACCGGATTCGTCGAGATCCATCGCGGCACCCTCGACTCCGAAGGCACTCTCGCCTTGACCCGTCTCACGCTCGCAGCATCACCCGACGCAAAACCGGTTCACGACGTCCGGCGAGTCATGCGCGTTCAGGGCGACACGCTGACATACGACTTGTGGATGGCGCACGGTGACACCCCGCTGACACATCATCTCCACGCCACCCTCCACCGGGCGACGGACCGGTAGTCGCCATGGAGATGCCGTCGTGGAAGGCAAAGGAACTCACGCCCGGCCAGCTCTCCGAGCGCAGCGGTGTCGCCGTCTCGGCCCTGCATTTCTACGAACGAGAAGGCCTCATCGTCAGTCGCCGGACCAGCGGAAACCAGCGCCGATACCAACGAGACACGCTTCGACGCGTCGCCTTCATCAGAATCTCGCAACGCGTCGGCATTCCGCTGTCGGAAATCAGAGAGGCCCTCGGCACACTTCCTGAAGGCCGTACCCCGAACCGCGCAGATTGGGAAAGATTGTCGACCGGGTGGCGGCGCCACCTCGATCTACGCATCGAGCAACTGGAACGTCTACGGGACAACCTCACCGGTTGCATCGGTTGCGGGTGCCTCTCGTTGGAGGGGTGCGCCCTCGCCAACCCGCACGATCAACTCGCATCCGCCGGCCCGGGTGCGCGCGTTCTGGAAGTAGATTTCGGTGCAGACTCAGGCGAGAAATGACTCGACGGCGTCCCGATCGCGCCCCAACAAGTCCTCGACGGTCTTCTTCAGCAACTTCTCGATCTGGCCGCCGATGATCGGCATCTTCACCTCAGCCGTTCCGTCGACGACCAACCGCGTGCAGGACTCGGCGGCGGTGAGATCGAGCGTCGTCTCGATTCGGATCGGCAGTCCCCGCGCGATTCCGGTGACCGACCCTGCTGCACGCCCGTCCGACAGAGGTCCCCACCGATCGACCCGTTTCAGACCGAGCCGACTCGGCGCAACCTTGGCGACCAGGCTCGGGAGGGAGGCGGAGTCGATTTCCTCGGACACGGATACTTCGATCGATCCGTCTCGAACTTCGATGTCCGAGGTGGCATAAAGGTCTCCGAGTCTGCCTTTCCAATAATTCGGGTCGGTCAAAGTTCGATGCACGTCGTCGATCGGATATTTGAATTCGATATCGAAGTGAAAACTCTTCGGCATGACTTTGGTCCCTATTCGACTAGATAAAAGTCCCGGCGGAGTTAACGCTCATCGCTTGAGCAATTTACTGAACTGGTCGTTCGCTTTTTGCATCACGAACTCGTAAGGCAGGGCGAATTTGCGCGCCCACCAGTATCCGAATCGGATGTCATTGGACGTATATACGAGGTACGTATTCTTCTCGATTCCCCGCAGAATGCACGACGCCACCTTCTCCGGGGAGACAGCACGCGCCTCGAACCGGTGCGTGAGTTTTTCGACCCGCGGGTCGTTCCTGTCGATACCCGCTATTTCCACGGTCCCCACCAATGGCGTCTTCACCCCACCCGGCACAACCAGACTGACCCCGATTCCGTGCCGCTTCAGATCGAATCGCAGCACCTCGGACACCCCGCGAAGGCCGAACTTGCTCGCACTGTAGGCGGCGTGCCACGGCAGGGCCAAAAGTCCGGCAGCCGAAGACACGTTGACCAGGTGTCCACCCTTGCCGGCACGAATCATGGGTGGAACAAACGTCTCCATGACATGTATCGGCCCCATCAGGTTGACGTCCACCATGGACTTCCAATGCCGATGTTCGAGGTTCTCGATAGTTCCCCACGCTGAAATGCCGGCGATATTCATGACGACATCCATCGCAGAGAATTGAGTGTGAATCTCGGTACCGAATTTCACGACCTCGTCGTAGTCCGAGATATCGAGTGCCTTCGCCATGCTGACCGTGCCGCCGCCGGCGCCGACCATCGCGACCGTCTCTTCCAATCCGACGCTGTTGATATCGGTGAGAAACAATTCGGCGCCGACCTCTGATGCACGCAGCGCAGTTGCACGTCCAATTCCACTACCGGCGCCGGTGATCAGGCATTTCTTGCCGTCGAGCGACCTTACAGACATGGATGAACACTCCCCCGCACTCGTACTGTGGACATGCGGGAAAGTCTACGCACGCACGGTGCGGCCGCCCTGAAACACGCAAGACGACCTGCGGGGCACGGCCGTACTCCGCGCAAACACCGCACAGAGACGACCGCAGCGAGCACTAGAGACGCTGCATCATCTGCTCTTGATAGCCCTTGACCGTACGGTCGAGTTCTTCCGCCGCTACATCGTCCCCACGCTTGCGTGCGTCGTGGGCTCGATCCTGAATTTCACGGATTGCGCGGCGCAATTCATCATCGCTCATCGTGTGTTTCATGTCACAATTCTGCACCCACTCGGAGGGTTTAGCTAGCACAGATCGCAATCCGGCAAACCGTTCAAGGTTCAACCCCGAGGTGATCCGCATGACATCGCAACCAGCCACCCTGATCGCGACCCCAAACCTTCAAACATCGCTTGAACTGCAGTTTTTCAATCGAAATAGTTGTGAAAAACCAGGCTAACGCATAGCTAATATCGCCAAAACGGGTAAAAGGTTTGATATTGGGCAGATTGGCCAAGTACTGGAAGGTTCGAATAGCGCAGTCGTAGCTGCACATTTCCGTGTGGCGGAAACTCAATGTGCGCTGAGACATAGCTGAGCACTCATTGGCCGGACGAATCGAATCTCGGACACATTTGACAACTAGTCCACTAAACAGACTACGGTGAGCTACCGATCGGTTATCCGCGTGATACCGTAGGATTCACTGAACGGACAATTGCTAGCTAGAGAGGATTACGGGGCGGTTCACAATGGCTGACTTTGCAGAACGATTGAACAAACTGTTCGACAGTGTTCATCCTCCGGGGCGCAAACCCCATACCAACGCCGAGGTTGCGGCAGCGCTCATCGAAGACGGCCATCAGATCTCCAAGCCGTACATCTCGCAGCTCCGCTCGGGACAGCGCACCAACCCCTCAGACGAGACAGTCGCAGCCTTCGCCCGGTTCTTCAAGGTGAAGCCCGACTACTTCTTCAACGACATCTACGCAGCCAAGATCGATCACGATCTCGAACTGCTCTCACAGCTCCAAGGCTACGGGCTTCGCCGCCTCTCGAGCCGTGCATTCGACCTCTCGGAAGAATCGCAGAATCTACTCACCACGATGGCTGAAAAGCTCCGCGCGAGTGAAGGTTTGCCAGAGGTTCCGCCTGACGCGTCACGCTGATGTGACCGTGCTGAAGCACTGACTCGATCTCGAGCACTGCAATGACATGGAGTAGGTCGACTACGAACGTCGACCTACTTTTGTCGTTTCATCGAGTTCTTTCGCCAACAACAACACCCATCGGCGCGCCGACATCTTCTCAGGAGGCGCAATCCACCTGGTGTCCAACACATCCGAGGCCAAGGGATCGGCGATCCACCCCGCCAAAATCCCCGCGTGTGCAGTGACGGCCCGCGGCGGTTCCTGACCACCGACGTCGAACATCCCGGCGCCGGACTGGATGTACATCGCATCCATGATCTGCGCGATCATGTCCGATGCCCGCAGCACAGACGTACTCCCGGCGCTGTCCGCGTCGACTACCTCGGGGAATCGCTTGACGAGAAGCGCGTGCATCCGCCGCAGCCGGTACAGATCTCGTCGCGCACGTAACCAGGTCTCGAGAAGCACCCACGTGATGCCCAGCGCAATCAGAACACTCGAGGCAGCGATGAACCACACCCCTGCGCCCGTCCAGATATCCGATTCGAGTGCGCCGGTGCCACCGATCGATTCGACAAGCATCACGACGACCACGACGAGCAGGATCGACGAACCGGTCACGATCAACGCGATTCCGCGCCCCAACGGCGCCCACGCAACGTGCCGTAGCCCCGTCGAAATGACAAGGGACAGAGCGACGATGATAAAGATCAGAGCCGGCGCCGGGTAGCCGAAGAGAACCGCGATCGCCACCAGGAGCCCCACCGAGTACAGCACGGTGGCGAGGCCGCGCATAGCCGGACGTGACATCACCGGCCACGCAGACACGGCGCCGACTGCACTGGCCGCAGACAACGCTGTCCACAAGACGATGACGATCATCGCGGCGGCATGCTGCTCCGGCGCAATGCGATCGACGATGTCCCATACCGCCGGCACCATGACCGTCGACGACAATGCGACCGAGAAGCCTGCAAAGACCATCGACATTCGCAACGGCGTCGCGGTGCGCGCGACAACTCGACCCAGTCTCGCGCCGGCTGCAACCCAGACGAGAAGGGCCACAGCCCAAAAGATCATCCGATCGCCTCGTCGTACCGCAACACCGACAGCGGTGTCCCACGGCCACTCATCGTTCGCAGACGCATGATCAACATCGACGCGAACGTCTCGGCTTCCCACTCCGCGATGTCGTCCATCGGCACGGGTTCGTTGCGCCGCAGAGAACGTTGACTCAACATGTAGGCGATCAAATCGTCACTGACCTCGAGCGTCGCCTCGGCGATCTCGGCACCCTCGTGGCGAAACACTATGTGCCCCAACTCATGTGCCAGAGTCCGCTCGACATTGGGTAGTCCGGGAGCCAAAACGATGACGTCGTGGTCGTCGTAGGCCCGGCGCTGACCGCACACTCCGGTGGCGAGAGGGGTTTCCAGATCGATCTCGATCGGGCGCCCACGCTCGCGGGCGACTGTCTGCACCACCGTCAGCAGTGACACTGCCTCCGACGACGCTGCTGCGTCGCATACGGCATCCACCGCGGCCAGAACGCGGCGATGTGAACGTCTGTCCGGCACGACTCACGCACCTCCCTGTGATCCGGGTGCCAGGAATTCGGCACGCGCGGCAGCCAATCGTGCCTTCTGCAGCGATGCTCCGCGGAAAGTCAGTGCTCCCGCACCGGCCGCTACCACTGCCATTCCGCCTACACCGCCGGCGACGGCGGCGGCGTTGAGAATCGGCGGAAGCCCTTGAGTGAACGCCGTCGGAAATGCCTGCGGGTTGTCAGTCGGAGCCGCGACGTTCGGAACGTTCGACGGTACCTGCGGAGCTACGGGTGCGGGTGCGGCCAGAACCTCGGGTGCGGAAGGGGCTGCGACTGCGCCCGGCGCAGCGTTTGCCGGTCCACCGGCAGAGGGTGCAGGCGCTCCGCCGCCCGCTGACGGTCCCTGCGGATCAGACGGTCCAGCCGGCGGAGCCGCTACCGCGGACGACTGCTCGGAACTCGGCTGCGATTCGGAAGCAGACTGTGTCTCGGAGGGTGCTTGGCTCGAAGGACTCTCGGTCTGCGAAGTTGCGTTGGTCGCAGAAGTTGCGTTGGTCGCAGAAGTTGCGTTGGTCGCGGGAGAAGCGCTGCTGCTCGGACGTTGCGACGCCGAAGGGTTGGTCGTGGGCTCAGTCGTGGTCGTGGGCTCAGTCGTCGTGGGCTCAGTCGTCGTGGGCTCAGTCGTGGTCGTGGGCTCAGTCGTCGTGGTCGGCTCAGTCGTGGTCGTCGGCTCAGTCGTCGTGGTCG
>NZ_JASHKY010000054.1:0-6660 GCF_030056935.1 Rhodococcus sp. IEGM 1302
AAATCACATACGCCGTATTCCCCGACCGCAACGGCGAAACCCGATCCACATCCGAGACAGGCGCACCCGAAAAACCAGACACATCAACAACATCAACCTCGACCACCGGCACCACACCAGCATCGAAACCAACATCAGAAGTACTGACCACACACACCGGCGACGCCGCCGCCAACACATACCCATTACGCTCCGCAGGCTGATCCGGATCCACCGGAACATACCCACCACCAGCCCTGAGCACACCGTAAACCGCAACCAACAAATCAACCGACCGACGAACCGCAACACCCACCAACGACTCCGGCCCCACACCCACCGAAACCAAATACCTGGCAAAACGATTCACCCGAGCATCGAACTCCGCATACGACAACGACACACCCTCGAACGAGAGCGCTACCGCATCCGGAGACGCCGCCACCTGCGCATCGAACCCGTCCAACACCGACACACCCGCAACCTCACGAGCCGTGTCATTCCACCCCTCGAGCACCAACGAACGCTCAACAGAATCCAAAATATCAACGTCACCAACACGCACCGAAGGATCGGTGGCTACGGAGGAGAGCAGTCGAAGAACTCTGTCCAGCAACGCAGTTGCGTAGTCGGCATCGAAGAAGTCCGGTAGGTACCGCAGCGTCAAGTGCAACTGCTCGTCGAGTGCGATCAGCAGGGTCAACGGGTAGTTCGTGGAATCGTCCGAGGCGATGTCGTCGATCATCATTCCGTCGAGAACATCCGCCTGTGCGGCGAGGCCCTCACGGTCGACCGGGTACGACTCGAATACAACCAACGTGTCGAACAGTGTTCCGACGTCCGCTGCTTTCTGGACATCGGTCAAACCGAGATAGTGATGATCAAGCATTCTCGCCTGCTCGATCTGGACCCTGGCAACCAATTCTTCGACGGACTCCGCGGCGTCGAGGCGCACCCGCACGGGGAGGGTGTTGATGAACAACCCGACCATCGATTCGACGCCGGTGAGCGCCGGTGGCCGGCCGGACACTGTTGCACCGAAGACAACGTCGTCGGTTCCGGTCAACGCACCGAGCAGGACCGCCCACGCGCTCTGCACGATCGTGTTGGCGGTGACCCCGAGTCGTGCGGCCAGAGCGGTGAGCGCCGCGGTTGTCTCCGACGACATCGACACGTTCAGCTTCTGTGACAGCGCGGTGAATTCCTGTCCGCCTGTGACCTGAGCAAGCAGCGTCGGCTCTTCGACGCCGGAAAGCACATCCGCCCAGGCTGTGAGTGATCGATCACGATCCTGATCGACAAGCCACGCCAGGTAATTGCGATAGCTACGCACACGCGGAAGAACCGAGTCGTCACCACGCGTCGCGTACAGCGCCAACAGGTTCTGCAAGAGCAGTGGCACCGACCAACCGTCGAGAATAATGTGGTGATTCGCCACCACCAAGCGATAGTCCCCCTCCGCCATGGTGACGAAGGTGAACCGAATCAACGGCGGTGACGCCATGTCGAAGTGTGTCGCCTGGTCAGCCGTCAAAACTTCGTTCAGAGCTGCCTCACGGTCGACGGCCGCAATATCGCTGAGATCGATGTTCCGCCACGGGACTGGAACGTCTTCGAGGACTATCTGGACCGGCGTTCCGTCGTCGTCGGCCGTGAATGCCGTTCGCAGGTTCGCATAACGGTCGATGATTCCCTGTGCTGCAGTGCGCAAGCGGTCGGCATCCACCTTCCCGGACAGAGTGAGAATCATCTGCACCGAGTAGAGGTCGACGCTGGATTCTGCCAACATCGCGTGGAAGAGCAAACCGGACTGCAGCGGTGCCAGGGGCCAGATGTCGGTCACCGTACCGAATCGATTCTCGAAGCCGTCGATATCTCGTTGGCTCACGGAGACAAGCGGCACGTCGGACGGTGTGAGTCCACCGGCTCCGACGGAGCGAGAATGCTCCGCCAGGGCAGTCAGTGCTTCGACCCAAATCTGTGCAAATGTCTCGACACTCTCGCCGTCGATGGCACCGACGGGGTATGCGAAAGAGGCCTCCAGAACAGCACCGTCTGCGCCGTCGTTGACGATCGCATTGATGTCGACGACCTTGTTTGCGGGCATGTCGACGTCTTCGGGTGCCGACACGTTGGCGAAATCGCCGGCCGGCAGCCACCCGAGTCCCTCGACGCCTGCCGGAAGATCCTCGGCGACAACTCGTCCCAGGTAGTTGAAGCTGACCTGTCCCCCGGCGAAGCGAGAAAGCACTGCGCGCGTGTCTTCGTTCAGGTAGCGCAGCAGTCCGTACCCGACGCCCTTGTCCGGGATCGCCAGAAGCTGTTCCTTCACTGCTTTGATCGCGTGTCCCGCCGAATCACCTCCGGCGAAAGCGTCACCCAGATCTACCTCGGAAAGATCGAGACTGATCGGGAAGGCAGCGGTGAACCAGCCAACGGTCCTTGACAGATCCGCGCCAGGAATCACGGCTTCTTCGCGACCGTGGCCCTCGAGTTGCAGCAAGGCAGACGTCGAGTCGATTCCGGCTCGGCGACGCCACTCGATCAGCGCGAGTGCCAGTCCAGCGAGCAGGCCGTCGTTGGCGCCGCCGTTGAAAACCTCCGGCAGCGTGGTCAACAGAGTCTCCGTCACCTGAGTGGGGACCGTCACGCTTATCCGCTGAACCGTTGCCGCAACGTCGACGGCAGAGTCGTACGCCCTCTTACCCAGCACCGGGTCCGGTGTCTGCAACACCTTCCGCCACGTATCCAGCTCGGCCACACGCGAATCCCGATGGGCCTCTTCGGACAAAGCATGAGCCCAGCGTCGCATCGACGTACCGGTCGGCTCGAGAGCAACATCCCCCGTCGTTCCGGCTACATCCCCCGTCGCTCCGCTCGCCCCGGCCATCTGAGCCGCAGCCGACACCAGATCCGGAACGATGATTCGCCAGGAGACCCCGTCGACGATCAGGTGATGTGCAGCGATGATCAAGCGCCCGGTGCGAGTGGGACCGAAGTCGACCCACACGAACTGAACCATTACGCCGTCCGCCGGATTCAACCGGCCGAGAGCCTCGTCGAGGCCCTTGGAAGCCGTGAGAACAATTGTCGACTCGTCCGCAGCCGCGTCGACATCGACGCGGCTGAGCAGATCCTCGACGTCCACGGTTCCGGGCTCGGAGACCGACATCCCCCATCCGCGACCGTCGGAGATCAGCCGCGAGCGGAACATGTCGTGGTGGTCGACGACTGCAGCGAGTGTTCGCACGATGTCGGCTCGCTGCACTCCGAGTGGAAGCTCGAGAGTCATCGTCTGTGTGAATCGGTTGTAGCTGCCACCGCGCTCGACCATGAATCGTTCGATCGGCGTCAACGGCATCCAGCCGACTCCACCGCCCGGCAACTCCTCGAGCACCACCGCGGCCTCGACGTCGGCGGCATACTTCGCCACTTCGGCCAATGCCGCGACAGTCTTGCTCTCGAAGACGTCACTGGGTGCGAATACGACCCCACGTGCCTTCGCACGAGAGACGAGTTGGATGGACATGATCGAGTCGCCGCCCTGAGCGAAGAACGAGTCGTCGGTGCCGATGCGATCCAGGCCGAGAACGTCCGCGAAGATCTCGCTCAGGATTTGTTCCATCTCGGTGACCGGGGCGCGGAATTCCTTGGTCTCGAAAACCGGTGCTGGGAGCGCTTTTCGGTCCAGCTTGCCTGCCGGACTGAGCGGCATGTCCGAGGAGGCCATGACCGAAGCCGGAACCATATGGGCCGGAAGGGTTCTGGAGACGAATTCGATCAATTCCGCCGAAGTGACCGAAGCGTGCTTTCCGGTGAACACGTACGACACCAGCGCCGGGGCACCCGACGGCAGGGTCGTACCCATCGTCGCAGCGAACTCGACCTCGGGGTGTGCCGTCAGCGATGCATCGATTTCGCCCAGTTCGATACGGAAACCGCGAATCTTGACCTGGAAATCGTTGCGGCCCACGTATTCCACGGCGTAGGTGGAGGGTGCCGTTCCAGCGACCCAGCGCACCACGTCACCGGTTCGGTACATTCGCTCGCCCGGATTACCGTGCGGGTTTGCCACGAATCGATCGGCACTCAAGCCTGGACGACGATGATAGCCGCGGGTCACCTGAGGACCGGACAGATACAGCTCGCCCGAGACTCCCAGTGGAACTGGATTGAGTCGTGTGTCCAGGACGAATGCGGCCATGTCACCGATCGTGGCGCCGATGTCCATTCGGTCACCGGGCAGAAGCGGAACGCTGACGTTCGTCACGATCGTCGTCTCGGTCGGGCCGTAGACATTCAGGAATGTCCTGGGAGCCGAAGCCGACGCGGCCGATCCGTCCCCTGTCGTCCACTTGCTGATCAGTTCCGGCGAATACGCTTCGCCACCCACGCCTACCACCGTCAGGTCGTCCAGGCCGCTCGGGTCCATCGACGCCAGGGCAGCGGGTGTGATGAACGCATGCGTGACTCGTTCGCTACGGAACACCTCAGCCAGTTCGTCGCCGCCGTACACGCCAGGCGGGACGATGACCATCGTCGCGCCGGTGGCCACCGCGAGGAACAACTCGAGCATCGACGCGTCGAAACTCGGTGACGCGAAGTGCAATGTCCGCGAGGTGGGCTTCACGAGGTAGTGCGCGGCCTGCGTGACACTGAAGCTCGCCAGTCCCGCGTTGGTCGCGACAACGCCCTTCGGCAGTCCTGTCGTGCCGGAGGTGTAGATGACCCAAGCCGGATGAGCAGTCGTCAGTGGACGGACACGTTCCTCGGCATCTATCGGCGCTCCGGACACTCCGGCGATCATCTGTTCGCCGAGCGGTCCGTCCACGACCAACCACTCGACGTCGTCGGCGAGATTCGGACGTTCGACGTCGAGGGTCAGGCCAACCTTCGCACCCGAGTCGCTGAGCATGTGCGCGATACGGTCTGCCGGATAGTGCGGATCGATCGGAACGACCGCTGCCCCGGTCTTCGACACTGCCCAGACCGCGAGTACCGATTCGACGGATCTCGGAATCGACACCGCCACAAGATCTTCAGCCCCGAGACCACGGTTGATCAAAACGCGGGCCAGCTTCGACGACCACTCGTCGACCTCTCGATACGTCATGGACCTACCGGCCGCGGCCTGCGCCGTGCCGGGGTAGCGCAAAGCGACGTTGTCCGGGTAGCGCGCAGCAGCGTCGGCAAGAATCTCGGCCAACGGCGCCTGCGCTACTCCTGACGAAGCCCTTTGACTCGTCAGAACCTCACGCTCGGACGCGTCGAGGATTTCGATGTCACCCACTGAAGTTGCGGGGTCCGTCGCAATTCCGTTCAGAATGCGCATCAATCGTGCGGCGAATCCGCGGACGGTCGATTCGTCGAACAGATCCGTCGCGTACGTGAACGTCGCCGACAGCCCTTCTGATACCTCACTGATCGTGAGCTGCAGGTCGAACTTGGCCACGGTCTCGTCGATTTCGAACTCGGCCGCCGTCAGACCGGGCAGAGCCAACGAGTTCTGCCCCAGGTTCTGAAATGCCAATGCCACCTGGAACAGCGGGTGATGTGCCCTCGACCGAACGGGATCCAGCACTTCCACGAGCCGCTCGAACGGAAGGTCCGAGTGCGCGAACGCCTGAAGGTCGGTTTCCCGAGCCGAGGCCAGAAGTGTTGTGAACGCCGCCGACGGATCAACCTCGGTACGCAAAACCAGGGTGTTGACGAACATTCCGATCAAATCGTCGAGTTCGGATTCACCTCGCCCGGCCATCGGTGCACCGATGTTGATGTCCGTTGTTCCCGACAGACGAGCGAGAAGCGACGCCAGAGCCGCATGGACCACCATGAACATCGACGCATTGTGTTCCCGGCCCACGCTGATCAGCCGCTCATGCAATTCCTGACCGATCGAGAATTCGAATGTCGCTCCCTGACCGGAGAATACCGCCGGCCGAGCCCGATCCCCCGGAAGATTCAACTGTTCGGGCACGCCGTCCAGTGCTTGCGCCCAGTAAGTGATCTGTTGCGCGATGACGGACTGCGGATCGTCCTCGGACCCGAGAACCTCACGCTGCCACAACGAGTAATCGGCATACTGCACCGGCAACGGCGTCCAGGTTGGAGCCTGGCCGTTGGTTCGGGCGTAGTAGGCGGTCATGACGTCGCGGGTCAACGGGCCCATCGAGAAACCGTCGGTCGAGATGTGATGCACCACGAATACCAGAACATGCTCGTCGGCCTTGATCTGGAAAAGCTTGGCGCGCAACGGCACCTCGGCCGTCACGTCGAAGCCTGCCGCTACGAAGTTCGTTACCTCGGAAACGATCTCCGAATCCGAGACCGAGGTTGCAGCGAGGTTCACGTCGACATCAGCCGGTGCAACGATCTTCTGGTAGCCGACGCCGTCGACCTCGGGGTAGACCGTGCGCAGAACCTCGTGACGGCCGATAACGTCGGCGACCGCTTGCTCCAGCCCCGAGACGTCCAGTTCTCCGGTGAGAGTTATCGCAACCGGGACGTTGTTCCCTGCCGAGCTTGTATCCAACTGGTTGAGGAACCACATGCGCTGCTGCGCCAACGACAACGGAACCCGAACCGGACGCACCTGCGCAGTCAACGCCGCACGTGAACCGCCACCAACATGAGAACCCAAACGAGCAGCCAACGCCTCCACCGTCGACGCCTCGAACAACT
>NZ_JASHKY010000055.1:0-6410 GCF_030056935.1 Rhodococcus sp. IEGM 1302
AACCCCCCACCACAACCCCCACACCATCCCAACCACCCACCACCAACCCACGCTCACCGGCGACAAACACGTCGACCTCACCGACCGGTGTATCCGCGTTCGCTGCGAAGGCGGCAAGAATCCGCGACATTCGCTGTGCAATGGTGTCGACCGCGGCGCGGTCGAATGCCGCCGGCTGGTACCGCAGGCTGACCTGCAGCGTCGGTTCCGCGACCGACAGCACGGTGAGCGGGTAATGCGTGGCGTCGCGGGCATTCACAGCGGTGACGCGCATACCGGCAATGTCGGTGTTCCCGCCCATCCCCGAGGTATCGATCGGATACGACTCGAAGACCGACAGTGTGTCGAACAAATTGCCTGTCCCTACGACAGATTGAATCGCGCCGAGTCCGACATAGTGATGATCGAGCAGAGCTGTCTGCTCGCTTTGCAGTCGAGCGAGCAGCTGCGTACACGTCTCGTCCGGATCCAGTTGCACTCGGACAGGCAACGTGTTGATCAGCAGCCCCATCATGTTTTCCACACCAGACAACTCGGGTGAGCGGCCCGAAACCGTGACGCCGAAGACTACGTCGTCACGGGAAAGCATCCGAGACAGTAGGACACCCCACGCCGCCTGGATCACCGTGTTCATCGTGATCCCGCTCCGTTGGACCAGCGCACCGAGTCCGTCGCGCACCGAATCGGGTAGATCGACGGCAACCTCTTCGGGCACCAGCTGCTCCGCGATCGGCGTCGAAGGCGCCAACAACGTCGGCTCGTCGACGCCTTCCAAGGCGTCCTCCCACGCCGCGAGCGAGGTCTCCATATCGCGGTGCATCAACCATTCCAGATAGGCGCGGTAGGAGGGAGTCTCGGGAAGATCGGCCGGGGCCCTCTCGACCGGGAGACCGTCGGCCGCGTATCGCATCAACAGTTCGCGAACCATCAACGGTATCGACCAGCCGTCGAGAACGATGTGATGGTTCGTCACCACCAACACGCACCTCGTCGGCGAGGTTCGCAGCAGCGTCAGCCGAAGCAGTGGCGGCGAAGCGAGGTCGAAGGGTGCACTGCGGTCCTCGTCGAGGCGGCGCTCCAGATCTGCGTCGGTTGCCGATCCGCGATCACTCAGGTCGACCTCGGTCCAGGGAATCACTGCATCGTCGACAATCAACTGCACCGGTAGGCCGTTCACGTCGTAGAGGAACGCTGCACACAGATTCGGGTGGTTTGCGAGTAGTCCGGCAGCAGCGCCGCGCAAACGCTCGGAATCAACCGCTCCTTCGAGCTCGACGCACAACTGCGCTGTGTAGACGTCCGTCGACGTGGCCGCCAGTGAGGCATGGAACATCAGCCCGGCCTGAAGGGGCGACACCGACCAGACATCTTGCAATCCGGGGAAGTCGTTCTCCCAGCGTTCGATCTGTTGTTGGTCGACCGAGACGAGGGGAATGTCCGACGGCGTCAGACCGCCCGCATCAGGTCGCGACGCGTGCGCGGTGAGTCCGTCGAGCGCACGACGCCACAGTTCCGCGAACTCCGCGATGTCAGACCTGTCGAGCACTCCGCGGGGAAAGGTGAAAGATGCTGTCAGGCAGGGCCCGTCGACATGGTCCTCAACCGCCGCGTTGATGTCGATCACGGACGCCACAGGCATGGACGGGTTCTGGGTTCCGCCGAGCCTTCGATTGCCCTCCACCGGCAGCCAGTCCTGTGTTCCGTCAGAGGAGCTGATCCGGCCCAGATAGTTGAAACTGATCTGAGGAGAACGGAATCGGCCGAGTGGGTCGCTCTCGCCCGACAGGTACCGCAACATCCCGAATCCGATTCCATGATCGGGGATCGCACGCACGTACTCTTTGACAGCTTTGAGAGCCCGCCCGGCGTCGGCGCCACCTGCCAGTGCGTCGTCGACGTCGATTGCGCCAAGTTCCACGCGCACCGGGTAGAGCGTGGTGAACCAACCAACGGTGCGAGCGAGGTCTGCACCAGGAACCGCTCCTTCCTCGCGCCCGTGTCCTTCGAGCGTGATCAGGGCGGCAGCGGTATCCATACCGCGGCGTCGTCGCCACTCGATCGAGGCCAACGCAACAGCGGTGACGAGTCCGTCGTTCACGCCGGCGTGGAATGCCGCAGGAACCGTGGTGAGAAGGTTCCTGGTCGCCGAAGGCGAGATGTCCACTGTAACGGTGTCGACCGTCTCGTCGACGTCGATCGTGGGATCGAGTGGGCGCGAACCGATCAACGGGTCATCGCCGTCCAGGATCGTTTTCCATATGTCCAGTTCGACGCTCCGGTCGCCCACGTGCTCGACAAGCCCATGCGCCCATCGCCGGAACGACGTTCCGATCTGTGGCAGTTCGGGCGTGACACCGGCCTGGAGTTGTGCTGTCACCGACGCCAGGTCGGTGACCAGAATGCGCCACGAGACGCCGTCGACAACCAGGTGATGAATCACCACAAGTAGTCGGCCCCGCCCGGTCGACACGTCAGGTTTGTCGGCCAGGTCGAACCAGATCACGCGCACCATGTCAGCCGTGGCGGGATCCAAGCTGTCGGCCACGGCCTCGAGTTCTCCCGACGCCAAGGCCCTGAAACCTTCGTCGTCCACCGAATCGACAGCTACGCGGTGGATCAGTCCTTCGGCCGAGATCGAGCCGGGTGGTAAGACTTCCATGACCCGGTCACTCTCAACCAAGCGAGCTCGAAGCATTCCGTGGCGGTCCAGCAACACCTGGAGACCACGGACAAGGAGGTCCTGGGTGAGATCAGCGGGAGCTGTCAGCAAGAGCGCCTGGGAGAACCGTTTCACTCCGCCGCCACGCAGCCCGCCACTGCTGCGGTCGAGCATCCACTGCGCCACCGGGCTCAGTGGAACAGTTCCGACAGCGGATCCCGGTAGCTCCGCGAGTACATCAGGCCTGTCCTGCTCAAGGTGCGCCGACTCGGCAAGCGCGGCGACGGATTTGTGGTCGAAAACATCTCGGGGTGAGATGATCACACCCGCATCGCGAGCGCGGGCCACCAATTGGATGGACATGATGCTGTCGCCACCGAGCTCGAAGAACGAATCATGCACTCCTACCGCGTCGAGACCGAGAACCTGCGCGAACAGAGCGGCAAGAAGATTCTCGGTTTCCGTTCGCGGTGGCCGGTCGGGTGTGGCGGCGGACGAGAAATCGGGTGTGGGAAGCGCTGCGCGGTCGAGTTTTCCGTGAACCGTCAGCGGAACGGCGTCGAGCACCACCACCACCGCCGGCACCATGTACGACGGCAGGCGCTTGCCTGCATGGGCGAGGACGTCTCGCGGATCGACACTCGCTCCGCGATCGGGAACCACGTAGCCGATCAACCGATCCCTGCCGTCGCCGTTCCAGACGGCCGTCACCGCCTGGGCCACGCGCGGGTGCGTCTGCAGTGCCACCTCGACTTCCCCGAGTTCGATGCGGAACCCACGGACTTTGACTTGGGCATCGGTGCGCCCGAGATACTCCAGCCGTCGGTCGGGCGTCCACCGCACGCGATCGCCCGTGCGATAGATCCGCGTTCCCGGCGCACCGAAGGGATCTGCGACAAACTGCGTGGCGGTCAACGGGTATCGCCGGTGATAGCCGCGAGCGAGAGCCGGCCCGGCAAGATACAACTCCCCCGCGACACCTACCGGTACCGCTCGCAGACGCGAGTCCAGCACTACCTCGCTGAATCCGCGAGTAGGTGTGCCGATAGTGACCGGGTCGTTCGGAGCCAGTGCCGCACTGATGCTCGACACGACAGTTGCCTCGGTAGGACCGTAGGCGTTGAACATCTTTCTGCCCGGAGCCCAGCGGGCCACCAATTCCGGCGGACACGCTTCCCCACCTGTCACGACACAACCGACAGTGGTGAGACCGTCTGGGTCGACGGACGTTAAGGCCGCCGGAGTCGCAAAACAATGGGTGACGCGCTCGCGCTCCAGTAACGCCGCCAGTTCCGACCCGCCGTAGACGGTCGGTGGCACGATCACCATCGTGGCTCCAGCACCAACGGCCATCACGAGCTCGAGAACCGACGCGTCGAAACTCGGCGAAGCGAAGTGCAGAGTTCTGGATCGGGTCGTGGCGGCGAAGGTCTCACGCTCCTGGAGCGCGAAGTCGCTCAACCCGCGATGTGTGACCGTCACGCCCTTGGGTGTTCCTGTCGACCCCGACGTGTAGATCAGATAGA
This sequence comes from Rhodococcus sp. IEGM 1302, assembly GCF_030056935.1. NCBI lineage: Bacteria > Bacillati > Actinomycetota > Actinomycetes > Mycobacteriales > Nocardiaceae > Rhodococcus > Rhodococcus sp. IEGM 1302. The sequence continues at coordinate 4,186 of NZ_JASHKY010000055.1, forward strand.
CCGGATTGTCGATGCGAATCGGTGCCTTCCGATCCGCGTCGGTGACTTTCGATGGCGAGTACGCCCGCAGCCGTTCCTCGAAACCGGCATCGTCGAGGACCAGCCACGGCACGAGGCCGGACAATGCCGCGTTGTGAGCTCGAGACGTTATCCCCCACCCTGCACCGGAGTCGCCCAGCATGTGCTCGATACGAGCAGCAGGATGTCCCGGGTCCACGGGAAGGAATGCCGCACCTGTCTTGGCAATGGACCACACCGCCAGAACGGACTCGATGGAGCGTGGGAGACACAACGCCACCACCGATTCGGGACCCACTCCGGATTCGATCAGCATGCGGGCCAATCGGTTCGACTGCGCGTCGAGTTCGAGATAGGTCACTTCACGTTCCTCGAACACCAGCGCAACGGCGCCGGGATCCTGGGCAGTCGCCATATCTGTTGCTGCAGTCAGCAAATCCGGAAGGGTCTGAACAGCGGCGGAAATCTCACCTCGCACGGGTACCAGTTCGGCTGACTCATAGGCGTCGAGGATCTCGATATCTCCGATCCGTGATTGCGGATCCGTGATAACGCGCTCGAGAATCCGTTGCAGGCGGTCGGCGAAGCCCGCTACCGTTTCCTCGTCGAAAATATCTGTGGCATATCCGAATTCGGCGCGAAGACCGTCCGATTCGCCGGCTGCGCCGGCGTTCTGCGTCACCGTCAACTGAAGATCGAAGTTGATGGTGTCGATCTCGACGCCCACGTCGGTCACCTGCAGGTCGGGGAGTTCGAGTGCAGGCCGTTCGATGTCTTGGAACTCCAACATGACTTGAAACAGGGGCGAGTACGCCGTCGAACGTGAAGGATTCACGATCTCGACGACTCTTTCGAACGGCACGTCCGCGTGAATGAAGGCGCTCAGATCTACGTTTCGGACCTGGTCGAGGAAGTCTCCGAAAGTTGCGCCGCGGTCCACTGCAGTGCGCAACACCAACGTGTTGACGAACATGCCCACCAGGTCGTCGAGTTCGCGCTCCCCACGCCCGGCGATGGGAGTTCCGACGGCTACGTCGTCCTCATCACTGAGCCTCGCCAGCAGCACTGCCAAGGCTGCGTGCACAACCATGAAGACCGTGGCGTTGTGTTTGCGCGACAGGGCAACCACACCGGCATGCACCTTCGGACCGAACACGAACCTGATCCGTCCGCGTCGAAGCGAACGCACATCAACACGCGGTCGATCGGTCGGAATGTCGAGAACCTCCGGTGCGCCCGCAAGATTCTCGGCCCAATAGCCGAGCTGTTTCGAGATCAGAGACCGAGAGTCCGATTCCGAGCCCAACCAACCACGTTGCCACAACGCGTAGTCGGCATACTGGATCCCGAGCGGCGCCCACTGCGGTGCCTCACCGTTCACACGGGAGGTGTATGCGCTCATGAGATCTCGGGCCAGCGGTACCGTGGAGAATCCGTCGGCGGCGATGTGGTGAATCACGATCACCAGGACATGCGAGTGGACCTGGTCGTCTCGCCGCAACAAGGTGGCGCGCATCGGGACCTGCTGCATGACGTCGAAACCATCCGAAACGATCTGCCGGCAACGCTCGCGCAGCTCTTCCTCTCCCTGCACAAGTATCGGTGCAAGATCCGATACCACCTGTGAGGTAGACATGATCACTTGACGCGGGCCGTCGTCAGTGAGAGGAAAAACAGTGCGCAAGGACTCGTGCCGCTCGACGACGTCGACAAATGCCGCGTGAAGTGCACTCAGATTCACTGTGCCGTCGAGCCTCAACGCGCACGCGACGTTGTAGGCGGCGGACTCGGGGTCGAACTGATTCGCAAACCACATTCGCTCCTGCGCCGGCGAAAGTGGGATATCCGTCGTCGTACCCCGCGGCCTCAACGCCGGCTTGGCCCCCTCTCCTCCGCGACACTGCGCCAACTCGGCCAGCGCTGCAACGGTAGAAGCATCGAAGACGTCGCGAATGTTGATCCGTTCGCCGAGAACAGAATTCACTCGCGCAACCAGCCTGGCCGCACTGAGAGAGTTCCCACCCAGGGCAAAAAAGTCGTCGTTCACGCCCACCGTCGACGTTCCCAGCAGATCATCGAAGATTGCGGCAACCGTCTCCTCGACCGGCGTTCGTGGCGCAACATACTGCAGCGGTTGAGGTTCGAAGTTGACGTCCGGGAGGGCTTTACGGTCCAACTTCCCATGCACCGTCACCGGAAACTCCCCC